>JADJJE010000058.1 GCA_016706685.1 Sandaracinaceae bacterium
AGGTGAAGGGAACGGACGACATCGCCACCCTCCAGCGCGCCGCCGAGCAGCTGGCGCGGTACGAGATGAGCCCGACGAGCGTGAAAGCCGTGGCCGTTCCCTACATGGGGCCGAAGGCCCGGAGCTGGGCCGCGGAGAGCGGCGTCTCGTGGGTTGACTTGTCGGGCAATGCCGATGTGCACGCGGACCAGCTGCGCATCGTGGTCTCGGGTGAGAAGAACCGCTACGCCACCGCTGGCCGGCCCTCGAACCCATTCACCCCGCGCTACGCCCGGGTGAGTCGAGCCCTGCTGCACGACGCGGACCGCTGGTGGAAGCAGGTGGAGCTGGCCCACGAGGTGGACGTGCCCTCCGGCACGGTGAGCAAGGTGGTGCAGCACCTCGATGGGCTGGAGCTGCTCAGTCGGAATAAGGCAGGCGAGCTGCGCGCCGCGTCCCCCTCGCTGCTGCTCGACTCATGGGCGCAGCGCTATCGCTTCGCTGAGCACTCCGTGCGCAAGTACCACGTACCCGCCCGCTCAGGCTCTGAGGCGCTCCAGGCTGTTGCCGCCCGCTTGAGCGAGCAGGACTTCAAGTGGGCTGCCACCGGGCTCTCGGCCGCGTGGCTCTACACGTCCTTCGCCGGGTTCCGCCTCAACACCTTCCTGGTCGATCAACACCCCGTGGACCCCAGCGCGCTCGGCCTGCGCCCCGTGGACAAGGGGGAGAACGTCTGGCTCGTGGTCCCGAAGGATGACGGCGCCTTCTACGGCATGACCGAGCTGGCCGCTTGGTGCGCGCATCCCGTGCAGGTGTACCTGGACCTGCTAGCTCACCCCGAGCGCGCCGCCGAGGCCGCCCAAGCGCTGCGGGAGCAGCGGCTGACGTGGAGGGCGTGATGGACAACGCGCCTGCCACCAAAGACGGGTACCCGCGCGAACTGGCTGAGGAGGCGCGCCGGATGGCGCTGCACATCGCCACCATCCTGGGCGATCTCACGGACGACATCGTCATCGTGGGTGGCCTGGTCCCCTACCTCATCGTGGATCAGGAGCGCGCGTCGGAAGAGCACGTGGGAACGCGTGATGTCGACCTCGGGCTCTCCATCGGCGTGCTCTCGGAGGAGCGCTATCGCGAGATCAGCGGGCGCCTACGGGAGCGTGGCTTCCTGCCCACCCTCACCGAGCAGGGCAATCGCCAGACCTGGCACCTGCCGGGACAGCTCATCACCGTGGACTTCCTCATTGGTCAGACGCCCGACGGACCCGAGCCCGGGCGACTGCAGAATCTCGAGAGCGACTTCGCGGCGTTCGTCATCGACGGACTCCCTCTCGCGTTTGTCGACAAGCTGACCGTTACCATCGACGGCGAGACGTCAGCCGGCGAGCGCGCCAAGCGTGACGTGTACGTCGCGGGGCCCGCCGCGTTCATCGTGCTCAAGGCCTTGGCGTTTCGGAGCCGCGGGAAGAACAAAGACTCGTACGACCTCGTGTACGTGCTCATGAATTACGGGAAGGCACCGTATGTCGACGTGGCCGAGCGGTTCGCGTTGATCGCTCATGCGCCGAAGGCCGTCGAGGCCTGTACCATCCTGGCGGAGGACTTCGCTAGCGAGGAGCACCTTGGACCGAAGCGGCGGGCGATGTTTCTCGGCGATGTCGACGACGCTGAGCTTTGCCAGGACGCGGTGGGTGCGGTTCAGGGATTCCTCGACGCGATTCGCAGGTGAAGTAATCGCGGTAGCCCGCTTGGTGTCAATCCTCGACAGTGGTCTGCGAGTCGGCGCGCATGTCCTGCGGCAGCTCCTGCGTGAGCAGCTTGCCGTCTTCTCCGAGGACGCCCATCGCCGTCAGGCGGCCCACCGCGGCACGGATTCGTTCCGGAGCGCCAGCGAGCACGCTTGCGAGCCGCTCCTCCTCGGTCAGGGCGTCGGTTGCGGCAGGAGCACTCGCAAGCTCGGCTCGAGGGGGCCACGGTGCGCGTACTTGTCGCGGAGCTCGCGGCGCACATCGTCCCAGTCTCGTGCCCCACTCTCGCCCGATGACCCGGAGGGAGAACGCGTCGAGCGCGACGCCGCAGGCGTCCAGGACGCCGCTCATGAGTGGAGTGCCCATGTCTTCGTCGTTCCAGCTCCAGATGTCGGAGCAGTACCCGACGCATCCCGCGACGCTACCACTGCCCACGCGCTACGAGCGGTGCCCAGCGCTTCAGAATGAACACCGCGCAGATCCCCTACCGCGGCGTGCGTGCGAGTCCCAGCGCGAGCAGCTCGACGCGGAGCGCGTCGGTCATCAGGCCGCTTCGTCCGCAGCGCCGCACGTGCACTTGCTCGCCGGAGCCAGAGAGGAAGAGCAGGTATGCGCTGCCTTCGCTCCCCGCGCGTGGCCAAGGCGAGACTGGCCCTCCGTAGCCCGCGTTCAGCGTGAAGTGGGCGGGAGCCTCCGACTCACCCTTCCAAACAGCCACCGTGCGGAACTGCGCGCGGCTGCCCGCGCGGACCACGGTCGCTTCGACCACGACCGGGCTGCGCGCGACATCTTCCCGGACGCTCATTCTGGCGCAGCGCGCGTCGGCGCTGGAGTGGAAGGCGATAGCGCCGGTGGCGGACGCGAGCACGACGATCAGGGCCAGGCTGGTGCGCTTCCAACTGTCGAAGAGACGCATGCCTCGGTTCTACACGAACGGGTGGGTGGTGTCGTTCCCCGGTGGAGGACCACGATGAGCGCCGCCGCTGCTACCCTCGCGCGTCCCCTTCACGACGAGGAGCCCGTCATGCCCATCACCAACGCCAAGATGAAGGCCCACCCCTTTCTCCAGTCGATGTACCGCGACACCTACTTTCCCGACGTGTGCGTGGACAAGGTGAAGCAGGTCCTGGTCGCGCTGTGTGAGCGCATCGAGACGGAGAAGCCCGCGGACCTGGATGCCTTGTGCGGCCTCACCCACGCGGCCACTGACGAGATCAACGGTCTCCTTGATTTCTTCGACGAGCACGGCAGCGAGATCGAGACGGGCGCGCGCGAGGCCATCGCGGAAGACTTTGGCTACATCGCGGCGGCCTATGGGTTCGACGCGGATGTCGAAGAGCTGATCGCCACGCGCGACTGGTGAACGCCCTGGCGTGCGCGCCAGCTCTACTGCGCGCGTGCCTGCATGGCAGCGGCGCGAAGCTCTGGCGTCACACGCTCAGGTGGAATGGGCGAACAGCTCACCTGGTGGGCGCTCGTCTGGTTCGGTCCCTGCGCGCCGTCGGTCCCGGTGCACGCGTAGTAGTCCTCACCACAGGCTGCCTGCCAGGTGGTGGACTCCCAGTGGCTCTGCCGGTTGAAGACCACCGTCTGTTCGGGGGTGCAGCCGATGTGTCCCGAAGTCATCGGGCCCAGCTGGGAGGTGGAGACCATGCATCCCGTGACGAGGGAGACGATGGTGGCGATGAATGCAGTCCTTTGCATGCGTGCCTGGTAGCATAGGTCCCGGTCTGGCGCCGCGGAGCGTGGTCGCCGAGCACTGCGGCCGGTGGACAAGCGGAGGACTTCGGCCACATCGCGGCGGCCTACGGGTTCGACGCGGACATCGAAGAGCTGATCGCCACGCGCGACTGGTGAGTGGCGGGTCGCTCAGACTGGGCCATCTCCGCGCGCGCCTCACGCTACACTGCGGCATGCGCGCACTCCGCCCGACCTTCCTCACCGCACTCCTGATCACGCTCACCGCTTGCGGCGGAGCCACGCCGCCCCCGACGGAGAGCACGGCAACGGAGAGCGCGGCGACGGAGAGCGCCGCGGCGGACCTCCCCACTCAGGCCGAGATCGACGCCGTGGCTCTAGCGGGGGCTCGAAACATGTGCCCCAGCCTCGTGGCATGCGGCAATGCCGAGTACGGCGACCTCGCCGCGTGCGAAGCCCGCTGGGTCGAAGAGACCGTCGACAGCATCTCCGGGGAACAAGCCCGTCGACCGTCCTGCGCCCGCGAGCGCTTGGACTACTACCACTGCCTCATGACGCGGCCGCACGAGTGCGCGCCGAGCTCGAGCTTGCGCGTGACTCCCACGGTCATAGACGGGTGCGACGCGGTGAGCGCGCGCCTCGATGACTGCATGGGGCCGCCCGTCGAAGCCCAAGTCGAAGAGGAATACGAAGACGAAGAGGGATACGAAGACGAACTCGACAGCGAGACCACCGAGTTCTGACGAGCCGCTCCGGTCCTCACGGACCTGGGTCGGCGCTCCCATACCGCGTCACCACGTCCCACCCCGCACGCTGCGGCGTCACCAGCACCACCACGCCGTCCTCCACATACGCCACATGCACGCCGCGCCGCGCGTCGATCACCGCGGCCACCGACGGTCGTCCTTCGGGCAAGGCGTGCGCGGGGACCACCTCGCGCCAGCGGCTCCCGGCCAGCTGTGCCACGCGCACGAAGCGCTGCTCGGTGCCGAGCGCGCAGTCCACCCACACCACCCGCGGCGGCGCGGCGGAGAGGGCGAGCACGTTGGGTTCACACCGGCCGGTACCAATGGGGTGGCCCAAAAGCCGGAAGGCGCCGGTGCGTGACGTGCCCAGCACATGAAGCGGTGCGCCAGACGTGGTGGCAATCGAGGCGACCACCGTGGGGCCGGCGCTCGCCACGCGCAGCTGGGTGACCGTGCCCAGCATGTCTTCATCGAGCTCGAGGGCGGGGCCTGTCTGCAGCGTTCCGTCCGGGCGCAGGTGATGAACGCGCAGCGCGTACCCGCCCTGCGGGTGCGCGGTCAGCTCCACCAGCCGCTGCCCGTCGCTGGTGAGCCGTGCCCACCACCGCGATGGCTCCCGGGATGGGACGCGGAACTCCGCGTGCAGCCTTTCTCCCTGGGCCCCGGGCCAGTCCACGTGCACGTCGTTGCGGTTCAACGCGGTCACCAGCGTCTCGCCCCCCTCATGGCGCACGGCGTCCACGAGTCGGGTTCCCTGTGGCGCTTCGCGCGGGGGCTGCACCACACCGTCGGAAATTGGAAACGCCCCGTGGCCAACCAGCAGGAACCCCGGGCGCGTGTCCACCAAGGGGGGAACGAGTATCTCGCCCCACTGCGGGTCATGCATGATGAAGCGCGTGGTCTCCCACGTGAGCCGGGAGACCCCGGCGGGCACGGGATGACTTGCCACTGGGACCCACAGCTCGAGGCCCGCTCGCGTGGCCGTTAGCCCGATGGTGGGCGTCACGCTGTCGGAACGTGTGACGGGCAAGCGCACTCCGGGAAAGGTGACCGGCCACTCCGCCGTGCCTTGTGCCGAGATGAACCAGCCTCGCAGCGCAGCGCCCGTGGCCAAGACCAGCTGCGTTCCTGCGGCTCCGTCGTCGAACCGTGGTGTGAGGGGCGCGGCCCAGGCCCGCATGCACGCGTGTCCTCCGTGCTCCTCGGACGACACCCAGCTGCCCGTCAGGGCGATGGCCCGCCGCAACGCGGGTTGGGCGCTGCCCCACGTGCTCGCAAAGCGGTTCGCCGCTGCGTTGGCAGCCGTGGTGCAGGGGCCCTCGGGTGTCCGCGGCTCGGTGATCTCACGCTCGCCTCCGGTCACCAGGTACATGCGCGCTAGGCCCGCGCCGCTCGAGACGGCCAGCCCGAGCTCGCCCTCGTGCCATGCCACGGCTTCGTCACGCACGTAACCAAGGCCCGGGAAGGCCCGCTGCGCCACGACGTCACCGTCCTGGCTGAAGCGCACCAGCCAGCGTTTGCCGGGGTGGAAGACGTACACGCCGAGGCCGCCATCCGGCAGGGGCAGGGGCCACGTCATGGTGTCGTACGAGCTCAGCGGCACCGGCGGAATCAGCGCCGGGTGGCGGCTGCTCTGACCGTTGCGCCGGACGACCAGCAGCTGCATGGGCGCTGCTGCCCCGCTGGCGGGCGCGGGCGCAGGGAGCAAGAGCGCCACGAACCTCTCGGTCATGGCCAGCACTTCGTGTTGGTTGAACTGGAGGGGCGCAGCGGTGACCGGGTCGGTGGCCGTGGTCTCCACGTGAAAGGGTACGCCCTGCGGCGTGACGCCGCGCCAGGTGAAGTCGCCCGTGTGCTCGGGCCTCGCGGGGTTGGTGGCCACCACCCCTCCCACCACGCGCGACAGCCGGCTGCGCCAGTGGCTGCGAGGAGCTTGGCGCAGCGGCGCAAGCGCGTTCGACGGCGTGAGCGAGGGGTGCGCGGGCGGAGTGGTCCGCCAGGGAACCTGGTCCAACGGCTGCCGTTGCTCCTCCGGGTCGACCTCGTGTGTGGGCCCCTGCGCCGTGCGCGCGAAGCCGAGCGTCTGGGCGAGGTCTGCCGGCATCCAGTACCGGTCTGCCACGCGGCACGCGTCCGCCGAGCAGCTGGGGTCGGGCAGCGCGAACCTGCCTGGGGCTGCGGGCGGCATGGCGTCCCAGCTCTCGCCCCCGTCGGAGGTGCTCCACACGCTGTCTCGCGCCACCAGCACGCCGTGCTGCGCGTCGGCGAAGGCCACCGCGCCTTCGGCCGGCAGGGGGAGGGACCGCAGCGTCCCGCCGAGTGGCCCCGCCAGGAATCGGTCTCCGTCTGCGGTGCTCACCACTCCACGCACGGAGTTGCCATCGGGCAGCATGAAGCTGCTGTCCTCGTCCAGGTAGCACTCGTCCTGGTCGACAGGCCGCTCCTCGAGGCTCACTTCGCCCTCGATGGGCACGGGGATGGCGTCGAGTGGAGCGCCGCCCTGCAGCAGGTCGAAGCGCACCAGCAGGTGTTCGCCGCACGCCGAAGCGGGACAGTCTTCCCCACCCGCCAGCAGCTGACCGGACCCAAGCGCCAAGACGTCTGCGCAGGCCACGCCGGGGGGGAACTGCACGGTGCGAGAACCGGCCGCGTCGGTGTAGCACCCCAGGTCCGCGATGGGGCTCTCCTCGGGGTCGTGGTCGCACGCACCGCCGAGCGCCAGCGTCTCATTCCCGTCGTGGCCCACGAGGATGGCCTCGTTCGGGACTTCGGCGAGGGGCTGCATGGTGAGATCGGGGTTCACGCGGAACAGCTGCTCGCGCTCCACGTCTGGCCATGCGCGCGCCAGCCACCCGTGCGCCAGTGGCGCGATGTCGCCAATGTTCGACCCGTCGGGCGGGGTCAGCACGTGCAGCGCCAGCAGGTAGCGGCGGAGCGCGGGCAGCAGGTCGGGCAGGGTCACGCCGTGGTGCTGAGCAAACCGGCGCATCTGCTCCGTGAGCCATGCGCGCGTGACCTCGCGCTCGAACTCGGGGTCCATGACGCGCGACCTCCCTGGCGCGTCGTCCACCAGCGCCGCAAAGCCCTCGGGCAGCGTGGCGCCGTCCAGCTGGGCAATGCTGCTGGGTGCCCCGGAGGGCTGCAGCGCTGCGGCCCACGGTTGCTGCGCCTCCCGCAGGTACACCACGCCGGGCTCCACCAGCGCGATGCCCAGGCCTTCTTGCGAGAACGCTGCGTCGTAGACACGGCCGGGAAAGGGCAGCGGCGTGAACCCCGCGCCAGCCCACACCAGCAAGGCGCCGTCCACGGTGCGGCGAGCGGGCGGCTGCCAGCCGCGCCCCACTGCGATGGTGAGCTGGTCCTGGGGCAGCTCGCGCAGCGCGCCAGTGAAGGGGCGCGCCACGAACACGCGCCGGGCTTGATCCTCGAAGACCCAGTCCTCGCCGGCACGCCCGGTGAGCATGAGCCAGCCGTAGCCGGAGCCCATCGCCACGTCGCGCCACGCGCCATCGCGCACGCAGGCCCGGTTGCTGCCGGACGTGATGCAGTAGTCGTCTGCCGCGGTGCGCGTGCTGGCGCTGATGACCTCGGGCGTCCAGCGGGGCGCCTCCACCCACACCCACTCGCGGGCGGCGTCATTGACGGCTTCGGCTGCTGCGCTGGGCGGTCCAGGTTCCGCGGTGCGCGCCGTGGTGGCGCGTGCGCCGCAGCCACCGAGGGTACCCGACGCCAGCACCAGGGTGGCCAACAGGCGCGGGAGGATGCCGTGGATCATCACTGTGGATGCGAGCCGCACGAAGAGGACGGTACCACGCGACGTGCGCGCTCGACGGACGGGCCCCGTGTCCATTGCACTGGATTGGTATCGGCGCCCGGGGACGTGCTACCCATGAGCTTCGCGCCGCGGGCGGAGAGGAGCATGAGCATGAAGGTGCAGTGGATGATGTGGGTGGCCGTCTCGATGGTCGCCGGTTGCTATCGAGCGCATGGGCTGCCCGAGGATGTGCGCGTGAGCGTGAGCGTGAGCGTCATGGCGCAGACCGGCGCGCTGCCCCCCGTGCCTGCCGACGCCGCGCGCGTGGTCGTCGAGGACTGCACCACGGGCCAGCGTATCGAGGCCGTGACGGGCGCAGACGGCCTGGCCCACTTCGACGCCGTGGAGTCCACGTGCTGGAACGTCACGGCGGTGATTGACGGGCTTGCGCGCAGCGTCTTGCGCGCTCCGGTGCCCCTGCCTGGCCCCATCGTTTTCCCGCTGGAGATGCCTGCGCTCGATGAAGAGGACACGCTCGACTGGGAGATCGAGTTCGAAGGAGTGCCGCGCGGCGACGAGACGTCTCTGCGCCCGTATCGGCTGCAGGCCAGCGTGCCGGGCACCCTGATGGACGACTACTCGCTTCCCATCGAGCGCGTGGGTGGTCGCGCTCACGCGGCCACCCTGCTGCGCGACCGCCAAGCGCTGATCGTGGCCACCACGGCCGACGACGACCAGGTGGTTGGCATGGCGCTGGTCCCGTTTCCCGAGCCCGAGGCGGGGCACGTCGAGGCGACCATCGCCGTTCCCACGGACCTCCCGCCGCTTCGAACGGCCAGCGTCCGCGTGCTGCTGCGGGCCGGCGGCGTGTACAACATCGTCAACCCCTACTACTCGCTCGACAGGAGCGTCTTCGCGTCTTCGCCTTCGGGCTCCGAGTACCAGATTGGTCCACAGGAAGAGTGGGCGGAGTTGCAGACGTCCTCGCCCGCCGGGCTCGAGGTCGCGACGGACTACAGGTGGTTCGAGCTGCCGGGGACCGAGTCCTGGACGCCTGCGATGTCCGGCGGGAGCACCGGGTGGCGCGCCATGCAAGAGCCTTGCTCTTCCCAGCGCGTGTCCTGGGGCCGCATCCCCCTGGTGGACGGGGCCACGCACCGCAGCGAGGTCCCGCAGGTCACCGCGCGCCAGGTGAGCGGCACCTCGCTCGACACGCTGGTCATCGACTACGGCGGCGCCGGTCACCGCAGCTTCCTCGCGTTTCGCACGGCCGGAGAGCAACCCTTCGAGTGGACCATCGAGCCCTTCGACACGGGCGTGACGCACTTCGAGGGGCTGCCGCCACTTCCCGCAGGCGTCGCGGACAGCGTGGGGATCATGGAGCGCAGCGTGTACGTGCGCTTCGGCGTCACCGCGCCCTCCGCGGCATCGTTCGCGCCCATGGACCCGGCAGAGCTCACGGTGCCCTGGCGCATTCACGAAGGCTTCGTCATCGGGCAGGTGTCCGACTTCGACGAGAGCCTCGCCGAGTGCGAGCAGGTGCCCTGACCCTAGCGAACGAACGCGAGCGCCGCGCCCGAGAACGTCCGGTCGGCCTCGGGTGTGGCGCTGCAGTCGGCGGCCACGCGCTCGAAGGTCAGGGTGTCCCCGCCTGCGCCGAGCTCGAGCAGGAAGTACGCGTCGCCAGCCACGCCTCCGGGCTGCGTGGCCAGGCAGTAGACCGTGCCGGGCTGCGTGTCCTCGAACGCCACGTTCACGTCACCCGTGGTCACGAAGTCGAACAGCAGCAGGCGGTTGTTCCCGTCGATGGTGCTGAGCGAGTCCAGCTCGGTGGAGACCGCGCGACGCTCGTCCGGCAGCAGGGTGTCGGGGGCCAGCACCAGCAGACTCCCGAGCACGCCCGCGAGGTCGTCGTTGATGGAGAGGCCCGCCTCGGATGCCAGGATCCAGATGCCCGCTGCGGTGCCCTCGACGTCCACCGACATGGACCCGCAGGGGGCGTCCGCGCTCTCGCGAAACATTCCGGCCGCGCCCACGCGGTCGAGGTAGGAGGACCGCGTGGGCTCGGGGAAGTACTCGTACACGCATGCGCCGTTGCGGAAACCCGCGCCCGGACCCTGGTCGGCGCCGATGCGCTCGGGGTTCACGTAGAAGTTGGGAAAGCGCGTGTCGAAGAGGTTGAGGTCCAGTCCCGGAGCGTAGCTCGACAGACCCGTGCCGCCGGCGGTGCCCACCAGCGTGCCCGCGGCAATGACCACCTCGTTGGAGAGGAACCCACGGCACTTCTCCACGGTCTCCTCGGCGCCTCCGTACGTCTCGCATTCGAGGTTCAGCGAGTCGAAGATGTCCTGGATCACAGGCTCGATGGTGGTGAGGTGGGCGAAGTCCCCCTCCACGGCGACGCGGCCCTGCGCGTCTCGGCACACGTCGAACACGATCTGGTAGTCGGTCTCTCCGGCACGCGAGCCGGTGAGGTAGGCGTTCGAGGCCACGGAGCGCACGAAGAGTTCGGCCGGCGCCCGCACCGGGACGTTGATGGCGTTGAGCTGGAAGCCGAGCTCGAAGTTGATGGGCTCGAGCGTCCCCGGATCCATGTCTCCGAAGACCAACGCGTGCTCCACGCTGGCCGCTGGCACCGCCGCCACCGTGAAGAGCGCACGCGGGTTCGTCGCGTACAGGTCGGTGCAGAGCGGCGCATCGCTCCCATGGCCGCCACCGCCCCCGCCGCAGGCCGGCAGCCCCATGGCCGTGAGCAGCAGGAATGAGAGGCCGTGGGCTCGGAAGGCGCGAGGGGCCGTGATGCGGTGCATGCGCGAGGATCACGTTTCTGTGCTGCGGGTCAAGTGGGGGGCCTCCATGTCGCGCGCCGAGACACTCGCTTTCTTTTGCGCCGCTCCGCGCATCTGATACCCAAGACGCAATGCACGGACAGAGCCTGGTAGCCGACCTCGCCGTGGTGCTCGGCGTGGCCGCGGTCACCAGCGTCATCGCGCGGCGCCTCCATCAGCCCAGCATCCTCGGCTACCTGGTGGCGGGGTTGTTGGTGGGGCCGTACGTGCCCATCCCGCTCATGGCCAACCAGGGCCGGGTCGAGGCCCTGGCCGAGTTCGGCGTGGTGCTGGTCATGTTCGCGGTGGGGCTCGAGTTCCGCATCGCGAAGCTCATGCGCGTGCTGCCCACGTCGGGGCTCACGGGTCTGCTGCAGGTCAGCTTCATGATGTGGGCCGGCGTGTCGCTCGGGCAGGTGCTGGGCTGGAGGTCGGTGGAGTCCATCTTCCTGGGGGCGTGCCTCGCCATCTCCAGCACCATGGTGGTGAGCAAGGTGCTGGAAGAACGCCCGGTGCAGCCGGACGCGCGCGAGCTCATCTTCGGCGTGTTGGTGTTCCAGGACGTGGTGGCCATCATCCTCATCGCCGTGCTCACGGCCATCGCGGCGGGCGGCGGCCTCGAGGCCAGCGAGCTCTTGTCCACGGTGGGCAAGCTGGCGGGCTTCCTGGTGGCCATGATGGTGGGCGGCCTGCTGCTGGTGCCACGCGTGGTCCGCATGGTGGCGCGCTTGAAGAGCCTCGAGATCCTGGTGGTGTTCTCGGTGGGCCTCTGCTTCGCCATGGCCGAGACCGCCGCGGCCATTGGCTACTCGGTGGCGCTCGGGGCCTTCATCGCCGGCATCCTGGTGGCCGAGTCCGGCAAGGGCGAGAAGGTGGAGCACCTCATCCAGCCGCTGCGCGACGTGTTCGCCGCCATCTTTTTCGTGTCCATCGGCATGACCGTGGACCCCATGCAGGCCGTCAAACACCTCCCGGTCTCGCTGGGCGTCTTCGCGCTGGTGGTCACGGGGCAGCTGCTCATCGTGTCGGTGGCCGGCGTCATCTCGGGCAACGGCCTGAGGCGCTCCATCATCGCGGGCTTGGCCCTCGGGCAGATCGGTGAGTTCGCGTTCATCCTGGCGGGCATCGGCATCGGCGCGCGAGTGGTGCGCGCCAGCCTCTCGCCCGTGCTGGTCACGGTGGCGGTGCTCACCGCCTTCACCACGCCGCTGTTCTTGCGTGGCGCCGACAAGCTGGTGAGCTTCGTGGACAAGGCCATGCCGCACCGCCTCGAGCGCCTGCTCAGCCTGTACGAAGACTGGCTCGTGCGCCTGCGCTCCGAGGGCGAAGCCGCCGCCGATGCGCCGTCCATCATGCGGTCGCTGCGCATCATCGTGTTCGATGCGGTGGCGCTCATCGCCATCGCGGCGCTCGGGCTCGAGGCGCTGCCGAAGATCGTGCCCATCGTCTCGAAGTACGTCACCCGGCGCACGGAGTTGGTGCCGCTGGCGCTCAACGTGGCGGTGCTGGTGGTGGCCGCGCCGCTGGTCTGGAACCTGGTGCGCACCACGCGGCTGCTGGCCACGCTGGTGAGCCACTCGGTGGTGGGCGACAACACCGAGCAGGACTCGGGGCGCGTGGTGGTGGCCCGCACGCTGCGGCCCATCGTGCAGCTGGTGGTCTTGCTGGCGGTGGGCTTCCCGGCAGCGGCCGTGCTGCGCCCGCTGCGTGGCGGCACCTATGTGCTGCTGGGCGTCATGACGCTGTTCGTGGGCGGCCTCTTCGTGCTGTGGCGGCGAGCGGGCGCCGTGGAGACCGAGCTGCAGTCGAGCGCCGCGCGCATCGCGGGCCTCTTGGCCAGCAGCCCTGCGGACACCACGCAGAGCCCAGCCACCAGCAGCGTGGACACCCTGGCCGACAGCTCACTGCTACCGGGCCTCGACGTGGTGCGCCGCGTGCGCCTGGCGCAGGGGGCCTTCGCGCTGGGCCAGACACTCACCGCGTTGAACCTGCGCGCGCTCACCGGCGCGTCCGTGGTGGCCATCCACCGAGCCGGCGGCGATGTGGTGCTGCCCACTGGGCGCGAGCGCTTGGAGGAGGGCGACACGCTGGCGCTGGCCGGCCCGCCCGGGTCGCTCGACGACGGCCAGCACTTGCTGGTGTCGGGGCCTTCGCCCGTCGAGCGAGTGTCCTCGGTCACGTCGTCCGAGGGGTAGGGCGCGGCGCACGTTCTGGGTGGACATCTCGAGGTGACAGGGCAGGATTCGGCCATGCACAAAGCCTCCCCCCTCTTCTTGGTCTTCCTTGCGGCGCTCCTCTTCGCGGGTGTGGCGCTCCCCAGAGCGGCGTCCGCGCAGCCGCGTGGCAACATCGGCGCCAATGGCATCCACGGCGTGCGCATCGAGGTGCACGGCACGCTGGGCTACTACCAGGCGCTGGGCGCCGGCATGCGCGTGGACATCCCGCTCTTGCCCGAAGGGTTCACGGACAAGCTGGACGACGAGTTCGCGCTGAGCGTGGGTGGCGACTTCACGGCGCTGAGCTGGCGCGACCGCAACTACGCCGGCGTGCCGGGCTACGGGCGCGGCTGGGGTCAGTGGTATGGCGACTGGTCCATCTGGACGGTGGCCACCGCCAACTGGAACCTCTACCTGGGCGAGAAGATCTCCGTGTTCCCCGAGCTGGGCCTCACCGTGAGCATCCACGACTGCTGGGACCGCAACGGCCGCGACGACGTGTGTGTCACCGCAGCCCCCGTGGGTGGCGTGGGCTTCCGGTACCACTTCGCGCCTCCGCGCGTGGCGTTCGTGGCGCGCATCAACTGGCCCGTGGGCCTGCAGGTGGGCCTCACGTTCTGAGCCGCCTCCCGGAATTATTCCGATAGTCGCCGGTGCGGCACGGCTTGTATCGTCTGCGCGTTCGACTGATTCCAGTCACGTGGTGAATCCACACACCGAGAGGAACGCAGATGACCAAGCTCCCGAGTCTCCTGACAACGTGCGGGGCCGCGGCGTTCGCCTTGTTCGCGACCGTCCTTCCCACCGTCGCAAGCGCAAACTGCGGCTGGATCGACGGCGGTGATCAGCGCGCGCCCGCCGACCCCGGCCGCGGCGTGAACGACTGGCGTCAGCACTTCACCGCAGGGCAAGCCAACGCCGCCAACGTACCCGAGTGGGTGGGCAGCCGCTTCGACACGCTGCGTGGCTGCATGAGCCGCGAGAACTTCGCACGCCTCTACGCAGACGCGTCGCTCCGCATCGCGCGCGCTGGCGCTCAGGCGGGCTGGGTGAAGTGTCCCGACCGAGCCGCCCCGCCCAACGATGGCGGCCGCGGCATTCGCACCTTCCGGCCCCACTACGACCACGCGCTCGATGCAGGGCGCGCCGCAGGTGTGAGCGCCTTCATCCGACAGCGCCTCGCCGACCTGCGCACGCGCATCAGCGCCGACGAGTACGCACGCCTGTATGCCGACCTCTCCATCCTGACCGTCCACTACGCCGGCATGGACTGACGCGCTGCCCGGTAGATACAGCAGCTTCCACGGACCCCCTCCCGGCATGCTGTCTCCGTGGCAGCTCGCCTCACGGCGGCCTGAGCCGCGGCGGTAGCGGTCGCGGTCGCGTTAGCGGTAGCGTGCGGAGATCGCGGCGCGCGTAGGCCCGTGCTAGCGTCTGCTCCGGCGCGCCATGAGGCGTCGCGAGGGGACCATGCAACCGACCCGAAAGCTTTCTGTGTTGGCGAGACTTCCGCGGCCGAGCCGCAGCGCAAGAGGCGTGTTCATCGCGCTGCACCTGTTGAGCGTCCTCGGCCTGCTGCTGGCGGGATGCGCCGACGACGTGGCCCAAGGCCCCTGCGACACGCGCTTCCGCGCGTGTCAGGAGCGCATCGCCCGCGAGGTGTTGGCGGCCCGCGGAGGGCCCGTGGCGGACCTGCCCGTCATCGAGGTGATCACCGAAGCCGAGCTGCGCGAGCGGTTCAGCGAAGAGATGATGGCGCTCACCCCAGAGGAGGAGCTCAGCTTCGCGTGGTGGGGGCGCGCGTTGGTGCTGCTGCGTCTGGTCGAGTCTCCGGCGGCGCTGACCGCGGGCACGCTCGAGGACTTCGTGACGCACGTGGCGGGCTACTACGACCGGGAGACGCGCGTCATCACCCTCATCGATCGTGGCGTGCCGCGCAGCCTCGAGGACGCTTCCAACTTGTTCGCGCACGAGTTTGCGCACCACGTGCAGAACGTGGACGAGAGCGCGGGCTTCGCGCTGCACGATGGGCTGGACGACACCCTCGACGGCGTCGATGCGCTCTCGCACCACGGGGAGGGCGAGGCCGTCGTGATCTCGGGCCTCGTGACCGTCGCGCTGCGTGGTGACACGCCGGAGGCCCAGGACTGGGAGCAGTACTTCGCAGGGTGGCTCGTGGGCGCCCGCGCCGAGGTGGCAGACTCTGCGGACCCGTACGTGGTGGTGCGCAGCCGCATGAAGTACCCCGTGGGCGGCGCCTATCTGATGGATGCGTGGCTGGCCGGCGGTGCAGACGGCCTGCGCGAGCAGTGGACCCCCGGCGTCCGCGAGACGGCCAGCTGGATGCGCGGCTACGGCGAGCGTGCCTCGGCGGAGCCCATCGACCACTGCGAGATCCCACGCGCGCCCCTGGGCTACGCGGCTTGGACCGACGAGCGCCTGGGTGGCGAGCTGCTGTTCCCCATGCTGGTGCCGCCCGAGGAGCGCGGCGAGGTCTACCTGGCCGCCAGCTGGGCGAGCGCCATGGGCTGGCGCGGCGACCACCTGCGCGTGTTCGTGGGCCCCACCGAAGACGCACCCATCGCCTTGGCCTACCGGGTGCGCACCGCGTCTCTGGATGCCGCCCGAGACATCGCCGCGCGCCTGACCGCCGCGCAAGACGAGCAGGTCATCGTCATGCACCTGGACACCGACGTGCTGCTCCTCGCCAGTGAAGAACCCGGCGCGTGGGACGCCTTGAGCTTTCCGCTCGACTGCGCCGGCGTGCCCATGGGCTTGTCGCCGGCGCGCATGCGGTCGCTGGCGGACCGGCTGCCTCCGTTGACCGCGTGGTGAGCGAACAGGCGTCAGTCTTACAGCTGGAAGCGCGCCACGCTCACTTGGTCTCCCGCGTTCGTGAGCCGCACCACCCGTCGCGTGATGCGCTGCTGCGGCGTGCCCACGTGCTGCGTGATGGTCAGCGTCACGTAGGTGTCGGCCACCAGGCGGTTCCCGTTGTTGCTGTAGTAATGCGCCTGCACGTGGTACTCGCCGCGCGGCGCGTGCTCGAGCTGGAAGCGCTCGGGCCCGAAGCCCTGCGTGA
The DNA here is from genome assembly GCA_016706685.1 of Sandaracinaceae bacterium. Classification (NCBI taxonomy): domain Bacteria; kingdom Pseudomonadati; phylum Myxococcota; order Polyangiales; family Sandaracinaceae; species Sandaracinaceae bacterium. The sequence goes on from JADJJE010000058.1 coordinate 16,052, forward strand.
CGTCGTCCAGCAGGTGGCCGCCCGCCGCGGTGTCGCGGTGGCCGTAGTAGCAGCGCTCATCGGATGGGTCGGTGACCCACAGGTCGATGTCCGTGTTGTCGGTGTTCCAGGTCATGGTCACGCGCAGGTCGCCCTCGGGCACACGCAGGTTGAGCGCCTGCTGGCGGTCGCGAAGCCAGCGCGCGAGGGGGCTGTCGGGCTGCTGCTGAATGAGCGCGTGGGCGAAGAGCGCGTACTCCTCCTGCACCACGGTCATCACGCCGCGGAAGCGCCCGTCCCACTGGCCCGCCAGCGCGGCCTCGAAGAGCACGGCGGTGATGCTGGGGCGCTCTAGCCAAATGGCGCCGGCCAGGTCGCGGTAGCTCTGCGGCTCGTAGGGGCGCTGCTCCAGCACGCCGAAGAGCAGCTCGGCGGCCTCGGCATTGGCGTCCCAGCTGAGCAACGTATACGCCAGCGAGCGCGCCACCTCGGCGGACGCGGGCGCATTCTCCACGCCGCTCGACAGCGCGCGCACGGCGGCGCCCATTTGCTCATCCTCGAAGCGGCGGATGGCCTCGTTGCGGTAGTGCTCCACGGACTCGGCGTCGTGCGGCATGTCGTCGCGGTAGGCGCCGCGCACGTCGCTGCGCATGACCATGGGCACGGGCACGCGGCCCGGCAGGAAGTCCACCGGCGCCTGAGAGACGAAGCTCGACAGCTGTTGCAGCACGCGGCCCTCGTCCAGCTGGTCCAGGCGATGATGCGCGCTCGACGCGTCCAGCACGCGGCGCAGGCGGCTCCACGAGGTGCGCGCGCTGGCGGTGGCGCGGCCGTCGCGGCGCTGCGCCGTCAGCTGTGCGAGGGCCTGCGCCAGGGGCTCTTCGCGCAGCGCGTACTGCTCGTACTCGGCGTCGGTCTCCAGCACCAAGAACGAGGCCACGCGCGAGGGCACCTTGTAGTGCTGGCCAATGGCCACCGCGAGGCGCTCGTGCTCGTCGTCGTGCCCCGCCAAGAGGTGCGCCACGGCCACCTCGGCCCAGGCGCGCGACGCCAGCTCGCCGTTCGGGCTCAGGTCGAGGTCACGCGTCCACGTCACGGCCCGCTCGCCCAGGTGGCCCACCAGGCGCACGCGTGCGGCGCCTGCCCGCTCGAGGCGACCGACCACCATCAGCTCGGTGCCGGGCGCGAAGCTGGACGCGCCACCGGCCACCAACACCTCGCTGGTGGTGGCACCCGTGGGCCCGCGGCCCTCCACGATCACCTGGTCCACGCGCAGGGCAGGGCGCTGATGCGCCACGGCGCAGCCCGGCACGCTCTCGATGGACAGGCAGTTGAAGACTCCCGCTCCGGCCACGCGCCGCAGCAGGTCCGTGTTCTCGGCGCCGAGGCCCGTGCGGTACGCGAACGTGCGCGTGGCCGCCCAGGGCGACGTGCGCGCCCGCAGCAAGGTGGGCAGGTCGCGCTCGCCCCACGTGATCTGTCCATCGCTCAGCACGAACACGTCGGCCGCGCTGCCCGCCGCGTCGCGCATGGGCGGGGTGTGCAGGGCATCGAGGGCGGCCGAGAGGTCGGTGGCGCCTTCGAGCAGCACCTCGTCGAGCAGCTCCAGAACCCGCGCCCGTCCCGCCGCGTCGTTGCTCACCCACTGCGGCACGAGCCAGCGCGCGCCTGCGTCGAAGGTCACCACGTTGAAGCGCCGGATGCTGCTGCTGCGCTCCAAGATGGCGCGCAGCAACGCCACGTCGATGCCGAAGCGCTCGGGGTGCTCGGAGAGCGACGTGTCCAGCAGGAACACCGCGTTCTCGGCGCCCGCGCCGCCCTCGCCGCCCAGCGAGTCGTCGCCCCGCAGCCGCAGCGCGAAGTGGTGATCTTGGCGTGTGGGGTCCGTGCCCACCACGGCCTCCACACCGGCCGCGGCTTCACGCGGGCGCAAGCGGAACGACGCGCGCCCCGCCTGCGTGTTGCCCTGCACGCGCAGCCCAAAGGCGTGGTTGCCCGCGCTCTGCACCGCCTGCCCACGGTAGTCGCCGGTGTAGCGCAGGCTGCTCACGGTGGCGGTGCTGGCGTGCAGCTGAAGGTCCAGCGACGACAGCGCGCCCTCCGGCACGGGGAAGATGTACTCGAGCTCGTCGCCCACGCGCGGGAGCGTCTGCTCGTAGCTCACGATCACGCGGTGGAAGCCGCGCGCCTGAATGGGGAACACGCGCGCCTCGAACGTGTTGGGCGCCACCTCTTCCACCAGCGCCGGGTCCACGCGCCGGCGGGTGACCTGCTCGTAGACCTCGCGGCCGTGCTCGGCGCGCACCAGGCGGCCCACGCGCAGCTCGCCCCACGCGCCCGGGTCCACGCCGGCCATCACCTGCTCCACGCTGCCGCCCTGCATGGCCACCTCGCGGCGGCGCATGGCCTCTTCGCCGGTCACGTCGCCGAAGAACTGCGGCTGTTGCGTGCCCTGGCCCAGGTACATGGCGTAGCTGGACACGCTGGCCTCCGGCGGCAGCGCGTAGCGGAACGTGCCCTCGAGCGTGCGCTCGTGCGGGTTGTAGAAGATGTGGTCCACCACCGTGCGGGCACGGAAGCCCTCCACGTGCACCCGCACGCGCACGTCACGCAGCTCGAGCGTGTTGCCGCCGCCGAGCGACACGGTGGCGAAGTGCGCCGACGCGCTTTCGCGCCGCCAGGACTGCGCGGCCGGCTCGGGCTCGCCGCTGGCCCCTCCTTCGCCACCCATGGTAGCGGACGTCTCCGCGTCCATCTCAGCGCGTGCTGCCCCGCTGGGGGCCCCTTGGTAGCCGCCCGTGCTGGATGGTGATGGAGCGATGCCGTCGTCGGTGGGGCTGTACTCGGCGGTCCGCTCGGCCTCTGGGCTCTCCGGAGAGGGCGGGCTGCCGCCGGTGTCCACCTCGTGCTGGTTCGCGTGGTGGTAGGCGCTTGGGCTGCAGGCGCACAGGAACAGGAAGACGAGGGTTCGACGCAGGTGGTTCACGGGACCTCCGCCTAGGGAACGCCCGTCCGCCGCTGGGCTTACACCTCGGGTGCGCTATGTTCGCCGCATGGACGCCCCCGAGAACGACGCCCTCGAGCGCTTCGTCGCCAGCATCGCCACCAACCTCCAGAAGAATGGCTTCCCCAGCCGCAGCGTGGCGTTCTCGCTCGAGCGCATGTACGAGTCCGCCGCGGCCAAAGGCCTGAGCTTCAACAAGGTGCTGGAGGTGCTGGCCGAGCGCGGCGTGGCGCACGAGAAGACCCCCGAGAAGGTCATCTTCACCAGCCCGCTGCCCAGGATGCCCGAAGGCGCCGACCCCTTCGGCGGCATGGACCTGGGCGCGCTCGGCGGCATGTCCCCCGATCAGTTGATGGCCGCCGCCAACGAGGCCGCGCAGCGCATGAGCCCCGAGCAGCTGCAGGCGCTGCAGGCCATGGTGGGGAACATGAGCCCCGAGCAGATGCAGCTGATGATGGAGCAGGCGCGCAAGCTGGGCCTGGGCTGACGAGCCTCGGCGCACGGACCGCCGCCTACTCGCTGCAGCCGGGCAGCTGGGTCAGCTGGGCGTGGAGCGCCGCGAACTCCTCGTCGTGCTGCCCCACACGCTCTGCGGCACGGGTCAGCACCGCCGCTCCCGTGCAGTCGCCCATGACGGCCAGGTCCCATGCGCGGCTGTACCAGGCGTCGGGATCGCGCGACGTCACCAGGCCGAGCTCCACGAGCGCGCGCGTTGGCTCCTCGGTGCTGTTCGGATCCAGCGAGAGGAGATCCTCGGCGCTCGGGGTGACCAGCCACGCCGCGCTCGTCATGTCTGCGGCGTTGCCCACGGAGGAGCGAGCCGTTCCCGCTGCGAATCCCACCAGCGCGAACGTGACGACCAAGACGAAGAACGAGAGCACGCTGCTGCCGTTCGCCGGCGGCGGTGGTCGCGGGAAGTCAGGCGCGACGCCCGCTGCGAGCATCCGGTCGTACAAGTCTGGATGACTCTTCTGCCCTCCGCCGGGCATGACGGCCGGTAGCAGCCGGTCCTGGTGCAGCTTCTCGAGAGCACGGGCGTACGCGGGCGAGGTGTGTCCCTCGTGGGCTCCTGCGTCTGCGGCATGCTCGGCGCGGTGCATCGTGCGCGCGCCCAACAGCGAGACCACGACGAGCGCCCCCAGCAGTCCGAGGGTGGCGAGGATGCCTTGGCTCACCACGGTCGGTCGCAGCAGCAGCAGGCTCAGCGGCGCTACGGACACGCACAGACGCATGAGGTGGATGCGGCGCGGCTCGCGGAGGTGGGCCAGCTCGTGCAGCGCAACGGCGCGCAGCTCCTCCGGGTCTAGGATCTCCACGAGGCGCTCGGTGAGCGCAATGTCGTTCGACAGCGGGAACGCAAAGGCGTTCGCCGTGCGCCAACGCCAGACCATGACACGCCGCAGCGGCGTCTGAGCGCGCTCCGCGGTCTCCCGAATCAGCGCTTCCACCTCGGGGGTGGGCGCGGTCAGGAGGCCGAGCGAGTGCCACAGCGGCAACGCCGCGAAGCCCCACGCGAAGTGCAGCGTGATGGCCAGCGTCAGCACCATGCCAGTCTGGTTGTCGAACGCGGAGGTGACGAAGGGTGCCCACACGAGCGGAGCGATGGCCCAGTAGTAGAGGGTCCCCGGCCCGAACGCGAGGTCGGCCAGGCGCTCGCGCGCGGTCCTGGCGGTGGTCAGCGACGGGTGCAGCGCCCGAAACGCGAGCTGCGCGCCAGCAGCGGCTGCGGCCATGCTCAGCACGGTGAGGACGGACGCCAGGAGGCCGAGGGGCTCCGTGGTGTAGAGGGCGAGGAACCCAACGGTCATCACCGCCACCAGGCCAGATTGCAGCGCCACCGCGCGGCACCCCTGAGCCCAGCTGGCCCGCAGCGACCAGTGCACCTCGGGGCCGGGCGCCCTGCGCTTCTGCGGCCAGCTGAGCAGGACGGTCCACACGAAGCCGATGGTGGCCCCCAGCAGCGGCCACGACAGGAGTGGGCCGAACCACACGTGGCTCCCCAGGATCTCCGCCAGCTGCGCGCCATAGTCGCTCACGTTCCGTCATCCTTCACCAAGACGCACCCGAAGGCGACGAGGTGTTCTCACCGCGAAGACGCTCAGGCACGAACGAACCAGCGCTTACCGTCTCGGAGCGTCAACTGGAACGCAGCTGCGTCCTGGCAGCAGCGCGCGAACAGCGAGTGCGCCTCGTCGTCGCTCAGCGCGTCGTCCACGCGGAAGCCCGAGAACCCGACGCCGGTCGCCTCGGCGTGGAACTCGTAGCGGAACTCGTAGTCGCCGGCATAGGCCAGCGCGATGCGTCCCTTCCAGGCGACGTTCCAGTGTTCCCCAGCGGGCTGAAAGTGGATGCGGTGCTCCGCCACGTCGTCGTGACCCAGCAGGTAGATGTGGAACGCGCGCTCGTCGAGGTCGGTCACGTCGAGTTCGGGCGAGTCGAGCGCATCTGCGACCAGCACGCGGTCCGCCAGGCTCGAGAACGCGAAGGGCACCTCCGCCGTGCCCACCACCCAGCCGTTGGAGCCCCACTTCGTGGAGGACAGGCTGCACGCGTGATAGTTGCCCCAGACGATGGGCGACCGGAAGTCGTCGTCGATGTCACCATCCAGGCCTTCGTCCTCTGCGTAGTACTTTGCGCTCTCGAGGTGCAGGTCGAAGACCAGGCCTCGCTCGCTCTCGAGGCGACCTGACCACTCGAGGGCCTCGATGGCGTGACCTGCGGGCCACGGGTTGCCAGGAAAGTAGATGCGTCCCTGCATCACCCCGGCTCGGCGATGAACGCGGCTACCAACGCGTTGAACGCGGCCGGCGCGTCGTACTGCGTGAAGTGGTTGGACTCGTCCACCACCTGGATGGCGTTGCGCCACAGCTTGCTCTCGAGGCCAAGGCTCTCGAGATACGGAAGCCGCACGGTGCGCTCGTACTGCCCTTGAATCAGGCCGATGGGGCAGGGGTACTCGCGCACCATGCCCACCTCGTCGGCGAGCACGCCCAGCGAGTTGGCGAGGTCACCGCGCGCGGCCGGGTCCGTGCGGGCCACCGAGGCGGCGAACCACTCGGGGATCGCGCTGTAGAAGACGGACGCCTGCCAGTGGCAGATGTCCCGGTCAGTCAGCGGGCTCGTCAGGAAGTGCGGCCCGCCCGGCATGGGGAAGAACGCGCGGCCCAGCTGCTCGTGCGTGGAGACCGGCGGCGAGCCGAAGATGAGCGCCCCCGCGGGCGAGGGCAGCCGTGAGCCCGCCTCGATCACGGCGTGCCCACCCAGGCTGTGGCCCACGAAGAAGGCCCGCTCGAGCTTCAGCGCGTTGGCGAACGCAGCGAGCGCCTCGGCATAGAAGGGCAGGGAGTAGGCGTTCTTGCCCGCGCTCTCGCGCTTCGTCATGCCGTGGCCCGGAAGGTCGAACGCCACGCGCCGGCACGTGGCCAGCGGGTTGGGCGTGCCATCGGGGAGCGTATCGGCCAGCTGGTGCTCCCACGACTCCGTGGAGCACGAGTTGGGATGCACGAACACCACCACCGGCCCCGTGCCGCCGTCGTCGTAATACGCGATGGACTGGTCGCCGAGCAGCGGCGAGCTGACGCTCACCCGCTTGGTCGCCGCAAACCTGTTGGACCCTGCTGCTTCGATCGATTCCGACATTCGATGCTCCCACCCGTGGCGTTCACGTGTGGCGAGGGTACCCGGGCCGCCCTCACCGTGGAGCTTTTCTACCATCGGCGCGCCTTGTGCGGAAAAATGATGAAACGTCAATTTTCGTCGTGCAGTCAAACATGGGTGCATGCTATTTACGGTGGGCCATGCTCGCCTCCGCTCCGCTGCGCCTCGGTTTCACGCTGCACCGCGTGCTCTCGCTCCTGCCCGTGCTGGCGCTGCTGGCCTGGGCACCGCTCGCTGGCTGCGGCTCGAGCGCTGCGCCCGGGGCAGACGCCGGGCCGGACGCGGACGTCGACGGCGGGACCGACGCTGGTCAAGACGCGGCTCTCGACGGTGGCCAGGATGCAGCGCTCGACGCAGGCGCCACTGACGCAGGCGCCACCGACGCTGGCCTCGATGGGGGTGCCGACGAAGGCGTGGACCCCGGGACAGACGCGGGCGCCGATGGGAGCGTGGACCCCGACGCGGGCGCGGACGCTGGCCTCGATGGGGGCCCCGAAGACATGGGCCCCCCCGGGCCGACTGCGCCCACCATCGGAAGCGTGGAGCTGACGGGCGGCTCGGCCTGCCGCGCGTTCACCTGCACCGCCGTGGGTGTGACCGACCCTCAGGGCGACGCGGTCACGCTGCGCTACGCGTGGGAGGTGGACGGCCAGGCTGTCGCAGCGAGCGGCGCCGAGCTCCCCGTCGGCGCCGTGATGCCGGGTCAGACCGTGGGCTGCGTGGTGGACGCCACCGACGGCAGCATGGATGGCGGCGTGCTGGTGTACGGCAGCGCGGTGGCCTCCAACGAGATGGTGGCCGCGGACGAGCCGCCCAGCGCGAGCGTGGTCATCCCTGGCCACGTGCGTGCGGGCGAGCTGCTCTCGTGCACCGTCACCGCCAGCGACGACTGCAACCCCACCCCCGCGTTCAGCACCGCGTGGTTCGTGGATGACGTGCCCGCCGGCACTGCGCCCACGCTGGACACCGACACGCTCCCGTCGGGCGCCGTGGTGCGCTGCTCCGCCACCGTCACCGATGGTCAGAATGATCCGCGCGTGGTCGACTCGCGCGAGGAGACGGTGCGCCCCTCCACGTGGTCGCTCGAGGCCCTGACCCCCTTCGGGCGAGCGGGCTATTCGCTGGCGGTGACGGACGACCTAGACGGCGATGGCCTCGGCGAGATCGCCATCGGGGCCCCGGACACCAGCACCACCACGGCCACCCAAGCCGGCGCGGTGTACGTGGCGCACGGACGCGACCTGGTGTCCGCCACCGATCTCGAGGAGCTGCGCATGGGCACGGGCGGCTTCGTCATCGCCGGCACCTCGGGCTCCTACGACGTGGCCACCATGGGCTGCACGCCGTATCTGGTGTCGGCCTGCCCCACCATTCGCAACGTGGGCGAGCTGGACGGTGAAGACACCGGCCCCGCGGGCGCCGGCTTTGGCGCGGGGCTCGCGTGGCTGGGCGACGTGAACGGCGATGGCTTGGGCGAGCTGGTGGCCAGCGCGCCCTACGAGCTGGTGGGCAACTTGTGGCGTGGGCGCTCCTACGTGATCAGCGGTGCGGGTCTGATGCACGACCCGCTGGCGGGCGGCACGCTGGACGTGGCCGGCTTCACGGTGTTCGGTGAGTGCGGGCGCAGGCGCGATCTCGACCAGGCCATGCGCATGATCCCGGCCCCTGGGCGCGCCACCAACGCCGACATCGCGGGTCACCGGCTGGTGAGCGTGGGCGACGCCAACGGCGACGGGCTCGGTGACTTCGCGGTGAGCGCGCCCAACCACGGCAACGACGACGAGGGCTCGGTCTTCCTCATCTACGGTCGCGCGGGCGACGAGCCGCTCGACGTGGGCGAGATCTACAACCGCGGCTGCGGCGCGGTGGAGGTGTCGAACCCCGGTCCGCGTGACGGCATCGACGGCATCGCCGCGTTCGGACCCAACGAGAGCAACAGCGCCTCGGCGCCCTCGCGCTGGGGCACCCACCTCGCCAACGCAGGAGACTTCGATGGCGACGGGTACGACGACCTGCTGGCTCCGAGCTCCGGCCTGAGCGCCACCAACGTGGCCCACATCCTGCGGGGCGGCGCGCGCCGGCGCTCGCTGCGCCTCGCCAGCCCGAGCCCGGATGCGAGCGGCATGTGGGGCGTGCTGCTGGGGAACTTCTCGTTCAACGGCACCACCACCACGGGACGCTTCGGCGTGGGCCTGCCCTCGGGCGGGGGTGGCGACGTGAACGCCGACGGCTTCGACGACCTGGCGTTCGTGGCGCGCGACTTCGACCGCAACACCTTCATGAACGTGCTCTTCGGCCGCGCCACGGACGACGATGGCACGCTGCGCACCGACGAGACCGTGGACAACTCGGGGCGCGGCTTCGCGGTGCCCGGCTCCATCAGTTTCACGACCACCTCGGGGCGCGCGCGCATCGTGGGTGACCTCAACGGCGACGGCTACGACGACATCGCAGCTTCCGCCGTGGGCGAGCTGACCAATCGCGGGCGCGTGTACGTGATCTACGGTGGGCCGGGCCTGACGCCCGGCGTGTCGGCCACCAGCTTGCTGGCCGGGGTGGGCGGCTTCGTGGTGGCGGGCACGCAGGACAACGAGAACCTCGGCGCGGAGCTCACCAGCGGCGACATCGACGGCGACGGCTTGGACGACCTCGTGCTGGGCGCGCCCGGCTTCGACAGCGACGCGGGCTGGGACGCGGGCCGCGTGCTGGTGGTGTTCGGCACGGACACCCACGGCGCCATCGACCTGCGCGGCAGCAGCGAGCCCGACGTGCTGCGCGGAACGGTGGAAAGCCAGTCTCTGGTGGGCGGCCGCGGCGACGACTTGCTGGTGGGCCTGGGCGGCGCCGACGTGCCTCTCGGGTGGCGAAGGCGACGACCTCATGGAGTTGGGCGACGCCACGTTCCGCCGGGTGCGCGGCGGCCGGGGTGAAGACACGCTCACACTCGCCAGCAGCTCGGGCGACCTCGACCTGCGCACGGTGCGAAGCCGGGTGGAGGGCGTGGAGCGCTTTGCCCTCAGCGGCCAGACGCTCACGGTCTCGCGCATCACCGCGCTGCGCGTGTCGGACCACTCGCGCGTCACCGTGCAGGGCAGCGGCCGGCTGCTCACCACCCCGGGCGACGGCTGGATGTCCCACGGCCTGCTCGCGGTGAGCGGGCGCACCTACCGGGTGCTGCGCTCGGGAGACGCCGAGCTGCGGGTGGAGGTCACGCTCGAGACGGCCATCCCGCCCACCGTGTCGGACGCGCCATGGGCAGTCCCCGAGAACCCCACGGCAGGACAGGTGCTGGGCGCCGTCACGGCGGTGGACCCCGACGGTGACTCGAGCGCCATGCTGTTCGCCATGAGCGCCGACCCGAGCGGGGCGCTGGCCATCGACAGCGCGACGGGCGCGCTCAGCGTGACGTCGCCCGCGTGGTTCGACTTCGAGGCGCAGCGCGGCGAGTGGGCCGTGGTGGTGAGCGTCACGGACGAGAGCGGCCTCGAGACCCTCACCAGCATCCCCATGAGCGTGGCCGACGTGAACGAGGCCCCTGGCTTTCCGGAAGGAGCCCTGGTGTGGAACGTGGAAGAGGGCACGCCCGGCCCCTTTGGCAACATCGGCGCGCGCGACGTGGACGCGGGCGACACGCTCACCTACTCGGTGGCCACCGACCCGGCGGGCCTGTTCGCCATTGACCCCGTCACGGGTGAGGTCACCCTCGCCATGGGCGCCACGCTCGACTTCGAGAGCGCCGCGCTGCACCAGCTCTCGTTCACGGCCACGGACGCGGCCGGCTTGTCCACGCAGCGCGCCGTGACGGTGCACGTGGGCGACATCGACGTGGTGGAGCGCGACCTGCGCCTGACGTTCGACCTGCGGGAGTGGTCCACGCGCGACGACGACCTGGCCCAGACGTCGGCCGGGCTCGAGATCTTCGGCCTCACGACCTCGGGCCAGACCGAGTACTGCTACACGGTGCCGGCCAGCGACGCGATCCACACCGAGAACTTCTCCACGTCGTGGAACGGCGGCTGGCCCAGCGCACCCATGTCGGTGGAGGCCGAGTACAGCGGGACGTTCTGCGCCAGCACCTCCGTGGTCTATGACGAAGGGTCGTGGAACGCGAGCGTGCCGGTGGACGTGCACCTGGGCATCCCGGACGAGGTGGCGCCGGGCTCCACGTTCACGCTCACGTCGTCGGCCACGCCTGTGGACGAGGGCGCCGCGCTGTGGGGCACGTCACCCGGGCTCGCGTTCGAGTTCGGCATGCGGCTCAGCAACGTGAACTTCTACCTCGCGGGCTGCGACAACCTGGTCACCGACACGTGCGCCGTAGCGTTCGACCGCCGCAACATCACCACCAGCTTCCGCGACCAGTGGGGCACCGACTCGTTCGCGTGGACCGCAGGCAAGCTGGACGACCCGGGTCGCTTCGTGCTCACCGTGGCCGAGCCCATCGAGGTGGACGGCCACGACATCGTCATCGACTGGGACGACTACTGGTTCAGCATCGCGCGGCAGCTGGGGTTGCCCTCCAACACGGGCAGCTTCCAGTACCAGCTGGGCGGCAACAACTCGAGCTCCGGGATGATCGCCACCATGGACTACGCCATCTTCAACACGGACGTGGTGTTCCGCAGCGCCGCGTCGTCCGTGGTGGCCCTCGAGGTGCTGGGCGTGGACGGCATGCTCACGTTCGAGGACGGGACCATGGTGCCCTTCCGCCTGGGCACGCCGCAGCAGGTGACCGTGCCCGCTGATGGCGACGTGGATGGTGACGGCGACGTGGACGTCTCGGTGACCTTCTTCCTGGACGCCGAGTTCACCAACGAGTTCGCCCACGCCGAGCGCGCGGGCTACGCGCTCTCCGGCGGCTTCGGGAGGACCCGCGTGGTGTCGGTCGCGGGCGACGTGTTGGTCAACCGCCGCTTCGGGCCCGCGCTCGAGCAGCTGTGCGCGCCGCGCGTGGGTGGCCAGGAGATCCCCATCACCTGCTTCACCAGCGGCGAGACCACCACCCACGAGTACCGGCCGAGCGGCTTCAACGAGCCCCGCATCCTCGGTGGCATCGACCTGGCCACGCCCTGACGGTTCAGGCCGTGCGAGCGTCTGCCTTCGGCGGGACGAAGCCCATGGCGCGCTCGGCCATCGCGGTGATCGTCAGCGACGGGTTCACGCCCGGGTTGGCCGACACCGCCGCGCCGTCGATCACGAACAGCCCCGGGTAGTTGAACACCCGGTGCTGTGCGTCGATGACGCCGTCGCTGGCGGAGGTACCCATGCAGGCACCGCCCAGGATGTGCGCCGTGCTGGGCGTGCCCAACAGCGTCTCGGTGGCGAGGCTCGTGGGGATGCCGCGCACCTTCTCGGCGAAGCGCCACGCGATGTCGGTGGCCTCCTGCATGAAGGCCTCGGGGCCCTTCTCACCCGGGTCCAGCTTGGTGACCAGCCCCTTCGCGAAGCCGGTCATGGGGCTGCGGCCCAGGCGCAGCTTCAGCGAGCCCTCGAGCGTGCGCATGTACAGCATGATGGTGCTCTGCGAGGCCATGTCCTTGGCGCGCTTCATGGCGCGGTAGCGCCCGCCGTGCCGCCGCAGGATGCGCACGGTCTCGGCCACGCGACCCGCGAACGACTTGCCCGGCGCGTGCGGCAGGAAGTACGGCTGGAAGAAGTTCGAGCCCTTGCCATAGCGCACGATCTCGAAGTGGCTGTGGTCGTCCGTGTGCACGATGGACGAGATGGCGATGCCCTTGGCGTAGTCCACCTTGTCGTCCTCGGCGCACACCCCGATGATGGACTCGCTGTTGGTGCGCACGAAGTCGCCCACGCGGTCGGACAGGCGCGGCAGGCCCTCTGGGTCCGCCTTCATGGCCAGCAAGAGCGGCACGGTGCCCAGCACGCCGCCCGCGAACACCACGTTGTCGGCGCTGAAGTCCACGTAGTCCCGGTCTTCGGTGGAGCACTTGGTCTCGAGCACGTAGCCCCCGCCCGCCAGCTCACGCACGGCCACCACCTCGGTCTCCGGGCGCACCACGCAGCCCAGGCGCTCGGCCAGGTACAAGTAGTTGAGGTCGAGCGTGTTCTTGGCGCCCACGCGGCAGCCCGTCATGCACGCGCCGCACTGGATGCAGCCCACGCGCGAGGGGCCCTTGCCGTCGAAGTACGGGTCCGGCACCTCCTTGCCCTCTTGGCCCTTCTCGCCGAAGTAGATGGCCACGCGCGTCTTCTCGTAGTGGTCGGCGCGGCCCAGGTCCGCCGCGATCTCGCGCACGATCCGGTCGCCGATCTCGTCGCACGGGTTGGGCTCGGCGCCCAGCATGCGGGTGGCCGTGTCGTAGTGCGGCGCGAGCTCGCTCTTCCAGTCCGCCAGGTGCTTCCACGACTCGGCCCCGAAGAAGTCGTCCTTGGGCGTGGGGTGCGTGCACGCATAGACCAGCGAGCCGCCGCCCACGCCCACGCCGTGCACCACGGTCACGTGATCGAAGAAGCTCATCTGGAAGATCCCTTTGGCCCCCATCTGAGGCCGCCAGTACCAGCGCTTGAAGTCGGTGTTGTTGGTGGGGAAGTCCTTGCGGCCGAAGCGCAGGCCCTTCTCCAGCACCAGCACGCGGTAGCCCTTCTCGCTCAGGCGAAGCGCTGAAACGCTGCCGCCGAAGCCGGATCCCACAATCACGAAGTCGTAGTGCTCGGTCTGCATCGCACGATGCTAGCAGCGCCGCGCCCGCGCGAGTATCGTTCGCGCGTGAGATTCCTGCTGCCGCCCGACCGCAACCAGCTCGCCACGCAGGCTCGCGTGTCGCTGCTGGCCGAGTGGATGAGCGACTGGCTGGGCCGCACCGTGGTCATCACCGTGGCGCCCACCTACGGCCACATGGTGGACGCCGTGCGGGCCGGTGAGACCGATCTCGCGTGGACGCCGCCGGTGGTGTTCGCGGGGCTGCACGCCTCCACGCGCTTCGCGCTCACCGCGCAGCGTCAGGGGGTGTGCTCCAGCCGCGGGGCCATCATCGTCCGGCGGGGTGACCAGGCGGCGTCCATTGCCGAGTTGGAAGGTCGTCGCGCGGCGTGGGTGGACCCGCTCTCCATGAGCGGGCATCTGGCTGCGCTCTCCCAGATTCGTCGCTACGGCCTGGACGCGGCCACGCTGTTCGCTTCACAGGAGTTCTACGGCAGCTACTCGCGCGCGCTCGCGGCCGTGCTGGACAACGAAGCGGACCTGGCGTCGGTCTACGGGCAGCTGCGCGACACCGCCGACGAGTCCGTGCGGCGTGCCTTGGACGACCTGGTGGGCCCGCGTGCAGCGGGGCTGCGCGTGCTCGAGCGCACCGGCCCGTTCCCCTATGACGCCATGGTGGGGACGCTGGCGCTGCCACAGCCCATGGCCAACGACACGCGCGACAAGCTCCTGGCGCTGAAGCACACCCCGAGCGCTCCCTCCATGCTCCTGGATGTCTGCGCCGCCGAGCGCTTCGTCCCAGCAGAGCCGGCGGCCTATGCCTGGCTCGCGGCCACGCCGTCTTACCAGGCGTCGCGTCGCTCCTCGCGGCCCAGCAAGCGCTGACCAGCGGTCGCCAGATGGCTGTGCTATCTGGCGGAGATGTCTACCAGCCAGCCCTTCGATCTCTCGGCCGAGCTCGAGCACGCGCGTCGTGCCGTGCGGGCCGCCGCCCTCGTGACCCGCGCGGTGCAGGCGGACCTGGTGCACGCCAGCACGCTCGAGAAGAGCGACAAGAGCCCCGTCACCGTGGCCGACTTCGCTTCGCAGGCCGTGGTGGCCGCCACGCTCTCGCTGGCCGGCTCGGCCGTGCGCGCCATGGTGGGCGAAGAGGACGCCGCCGACCTGCGCGGCGAGGACGCCACCACGCGCCGTGGCCAGGTGGTCCAGCACGCCCGCGGGGTGCTCGGCGCGGAGCTCAGCGAGGAAGACGTGCTGGGCTTCATCGACCTCGGCGGCCACACGCCACCCCTCGACGCGGGCGGCCGGGCCAGCGGCACTTACTGGACCCTCGATCCCATCGACGGCACCAAGGGCTTCCTGCGCTCCGAGCAGTACGCCATCGCGCTCGCGCTGATTCACGACGGCCAGGTGGTCGTGGGGGCGCTCGGTTGCCCGCGCCTGCCCGTGGACATGGACGCCGAAGACGAGGGCGTGCTCATGCTGGCGGCCCGCGGCCAGGGCGCCTTCTCGGAGCCGCTCTTCCGCGATGGCAAGCGCGTGGCCATCCGCGTGAGCACCGTGCAGGACGCTTCGGAGGCGCGCTTCTGCGAGTCGGTCGAGGCGGGCCACAGCGACCAGGACCAGAGCGTGCAAATCGCGCAGGCGTTGGGCATCACGGCGCCGGGGCTGCGCATGGACAGCCAGGCCAAGTACGCGGGCCTCGCGCGCGGCGACGCCAGCATCTACCTGCGGCTTCCCACGCGGAAGGACTACCAAGAGAAGATCTGGGACCACGCCGCCGGGCTCATCGTGGTGGAGGAAGCCGGCGGGCGCGTGACCGACGTGCGCGGCGCGCCACTCGACTTCGGGCGCGGTGGAACGCTGGCCGGCAATTCGGGTGTCATCGCCACCAACGGCCCCATCCACGACGAGGTGCTGGCGGCCGTGATGAAGGTGCTCGGGTAGCAAGGGTGGAGGCCGTGCTCGGCGTGGTCGTGTTCTCGCGTGGACGTTGCTATCGTTCGCCAGTGCTTCGCCACGCTTCGCTGATCCTGGTCATCGTCTCCCTGTTCTTTTCGAGCGCTGCAGCCGCGCAGGCCGGGCGCAGGGCGCCGGGCTCGCAGCAAGCGGCCGCTCGCGCCGCGTTCGAGGAGGGCAGCGAGCACTACGAGCACGGCCGCTACCGCGAGGCCATGGACGCCTTCGAGCGGGCCTACGCGGCCATGCGCTCGCCCGAGTTCCTCTACAACATCTACACGGCGGCCCAGCGCGCGGGTGAGCTGACGCGGGCCCAAGAGGCGCTGTCGGAGTACCTCGAGTCCCACGTGGTTCCGCAAGACGAGCGGCCCGCGCTCGAGGCGCGTCTGGTGCTGCTGCGCCAAGAGATCGCCGACGCCGAGGCCGCGCGGCTGGCGGCCGAAGAGCAGGCGCGCGTCGCTGCGGCAGCCGAGGCCGCAGAAGCCCAGCGGCTGGCCGAGGCCGAGCGCCGGGCTCGCGAGGCCGAAGAGGAGGCCGCTCGCGGCGCCCCGCGCGTGAGCTCCGGAGCCACGGTGGGCTTCGTGGTCGGCGCCGGAGGCCTCGCCAGCTTTGCCACGTTCGCGGCCCTGGCCGCGCGCGAAGACCGCCGCGTGGGCCGCAGCTGCGGCGCCGAAGTGGGCGAGTTCTGCACGGAGTCGGACGTCCGCCGGCTGCGGGCCTACTCGGCCACGGCCGACGTCTCGCTGGTCATCGGCGGGGTGGGCGCCGCCACAGGGCTCATCGTCTTCCTCGTGCAGCGCAGAAAGCGCGCCGACATCCTCGACAATGCGCAGGAGGCGGACGAGCCGGGCGCCTCGGTGCAGGTGGCGCCCTTGATCGGCGGGCCAGCGGGCGCTTGGGGCCTCGCGGCCGGAGGGACGTTCTGATGCGGACCATGCTCCACCTGGCGCGCACTTGCGGGCTGCTGGCGGTCGCCCTGCTCGCGGCCTGCACCATCGTGCTGGACACGGACCGGCATCGCAGTGATGTGGTCCCCGTCGCCGCCACGGAGTTCTGCGCCGAGCTCGCGGACATCGCCTGCACCGGGCTGCGCGACTGTTGCCCACAGCCGGCGCTCGACTTCGACATGTGCCTCCGCACGGCGGATCGCGACTGCGCCAGCGACTTCGGGGCCCTCGGAATCGACCCCCGCACTGGCTACGACGCCAATCAGGCTGGCCTCGCGCTGGCCGAGGCGCGCGAGCTGGTGGCCGCGTGCGACCCCGGCATCGAGACCTGGTCCAACGCGCCGAGCGGCCTCCTTCGCATCTTGGCGGGCACCATCCCGTTCGGCGAGCCCTGCGACCCGAACATCCTGGACCTCCCCAACCTCTTCGCCTGCGAGGACGACGGAGTGTGCACGCAGATGGGCACGGCGGCAGAACCCGACTGGCGGTGCGCGCCACCCACCCCTCTGGCGGCCGAGTGCACCTTCGACGCGGAGTGCGCGCCGGGCTTGCGCTGCAGCGCCGCCTTCCAGTTCATCACCAGCGGCACCTGCCAGCCCCTCAAGGCCAACGGCCTGGCCTGCGTGCGCGCCTCCGAGTGCGCCACGCTGATCTGCGACACCACGTGCCGCGACGCCACCAACGAAGAGGCGTACTGCGGCGACTGAGCTCAGTGAAGGCGCTCGCGGTCTTCGCCGTCGTCGATGGCCACCACGCGCACCTGCCCGTCTGGGCCACGCTCGATGCGCACCACGCGCCCAACCTCTTCCTCGGGCTCCTTGCGGAACGGGCCGGGCTCGCGTTGGCGGATCTTCGCGGCGAAGCTTGCCGCGAGGTCGTCGGGGTGCGGTGACGACGGGCGACGGTGACGCACGCGGCGCCACCAGAACCCAGGCAGCTTCCACGCGCGCCCGCCATCGAGGCCGTTCAGCGGCAGCAGGTTGATCACCGCGATGATGGCGCTCACGCGGGTGAACACGTGCACCATCCCGGCGCTCGGCGGTCCCAGCACCTCCCGTCGCCCGGGCCCTGGCCCAGGCGCCAGCGACCAGTCCCCAGCAGTGACACGCCGCCAGGCATCGCTGCTTGCGCCAGCACACCGCCCCACGCCCACGATCCACGGCGAGTTCTGGGTAGGCAGTGGGACAGGCCCGCGGTAAGAGCACAGCCCATGGCGGAAGCCGTGCACGTCAGGCTCGTCACCACGCACCGCCCCCCCCCCCCCCCGCCCCCCCACAGTCGCCGCGCCTAGCAGGCCGTGCCCCTGGGTAGCTCGTCGTGCGCGGCCACCAACACGGCCGAAGGTCGGCCAGCCACAGACCAGGAACGAAGTGGAAGGCCCTCGAATCGTGGGAGCATCCCGAGGGGGGACCAAGTCCAGGGAGCGCGTCACGGGCATCCCGCGAGGATGACGCGCACCTGAACGAAGCCGGGGTCGGCTCACCCGGCGGCGCCGTCACCCCTCGTCGCTCAACATGAGGGGCGGGAGTCTCGAGGCCCGAGCGGGCCGCTCCCATGTCGAGGTCAGGCGCCGCGTCGAAACCGGTCGGAGGCTCCCGGCCGCATCACCCGATCGCTCCTGCGGGCGGACTCAGCCCAGCCAGGACCGAACGGAAACGCAAGGGACCTCCTTGGGGAGTCGCATGGGGGGGGCGGGGGCATGGAGTGCGGCCCTTCCGGACCGTCCTCGCTGGTGGCCTCGATCACGCCGCCGAGCTTCGTGTAGAAGCGCAGGGCGCGCTCGTTCTGCACCACGCACTTGAGGCGCACGGGGCCAGGGATGTCGCGCATGGTGGTGCGCAGCAGGCCGAGGCCTGCGCCTTGGCCTTGGTGGGCTTCCACGATGAAGAGGTGATGCAGGAAGCTGTCCTGCAGCCACACACCGCTGAACCCCACGATCTGTCCGGCGAACTCACAGACCAGCACACGCTCGCCGTCCGTGTCCTCGATGAAGTCGGTGCGCTGGTACTGGCTGGGGTCCACCCACGTGAAGGTGTGGCGGCGGCATGTGAGATAGACGTCGGCCAGCGCGTCGCGGTCCGCGAGCGTGGCCACCCGCATGACGTAGCGGCGGCCGGAGTGCGGGGACACGTGCACGACCTGGTCGTGAGCTTCTCGAGGGGTGTGGCGAAGCATGCGAGCGCGCGAAGATAGAAGAAGCAGGCAAGGGACGCGAACGGGACTGATCAACCCTAATGATAACCCGTCCGCTTCGGCCCGCTCCAAGTGGTTGCACCGGTGGGATTCGAACCCACGACCAACCCGTGTTTGACGATAACGACTCTCATTCGGACCGCGCATGCGCGACGGTCAAGTTGCTGAAGGCCGCTTTTTGTTGCTCTACCCGACTGAGCTACGGTGCAGTGAGGATCAAAGGGTCCTCGGACGGACGGCTGGCTCTCCGTACCGTCCGCCCGAGGAGCGTCAGGGGCTCACCCCGTGATGAAGTCCGCCATCACGCGCGGCGCCGCGGTATCGAACCCCACCACGTCGAGCATGCTCGGGTCGTCGGGGGCTGCGATGCTGAACTTGGTCGCGGTCATGCCGACCACGATCAACTTCGCCGCGATGCCCAGCTGCTGGCGGTACTGGTCCAGCGCTTGGTGCGGGTGCACCTTGCCGAACCAGGTCTCGTTGTCGGTGTACACCACGAAGGCGTCCACCTTGGTGCGGGTTCGCGCGGCCCACAGCATGGGCTGCGCGCAGTCCGTGGCGCCCATCGGGACGGCCGCCACGGTTTGGATCACCTGCTCGAGCGACATGCGCGGGTGCAGGTTGAGGGGCACGAGCTCGTGCGAGAAGCCCATCACCATCCAGTTCGGTTCTGCCCGCATGGTGGCCATGGCCATGGCGGCCGAGCCCACGCGCGGGGTGATGCCGGTCATCCCGGCCACCTGCCCGCAACCCATCGAGCCGGACACGTCCAGCGCGAAGAGCATCCGCGCCCCGGTAGCGGGGATCACCCCGAAGGTGAGGTCGAACGCGCTCTCGAGCGCAGCCACCACCTGGGGCACGGGCTTCCACTGCTTTCCACCGCGGACCCCGTGGCCCATGCGGTACGTGTTCAGCGCCACCAGCACCGACAGGGGGTGCACGCGCGCCTTCGCCAAGCGCGTCACGTCGTGAAGACGGGACACGACCAGCCGTGTGCCTTCAGAGCCCTGCGCCAAGACGCCGAGCGTGGTCAAGCGACCCAGGTTGCGCAGCATCGCCGTCATGGGCATCTGCTCGAGCAGCGCGCGCCACACCAACGGCGAGCCGTGGAGCGTGGTGGGCACCATCTCGTGCGTGAGCCCGTGATCGGTGATGAGCTGCGCCGCCCGCGCCTCGTCGGTCTCCCCCTGGAGCTCCTCGAAGGCCAGCACGAGGCGCGGCAGCGCCTCGATCGGGATCGCATCGTAGTGCGTGGTCTTGCCCGAGCGCACCACGGCGCGCGCGCCGAAGCCGTTCGTGCCCGTGGTGAGGTAGCGCAGCACCGCGTCCTGCTCGAGCGAGCGAGGACCCACGGCGCCACCCGCGAGGCGCAGCGCGTCTCGGTGCGAGAAGCCCGCGCGCTGCCGGTACTTGACCACCTGATACGCGAGCGCATCGGGCGTCTTGGCCATGTACCAGCGGCACACCGCCTTGCGGAGGCTACGACCCCAGCCTCGCAGTTCCTGCACCGTGGTGAGGAACTCGAAGAGCTGAGCGCCCGTGCGGCACACGCGCGGCAGTGCCGCGAGGGCCGCCGTGCGCGTCACGTCGTGCGGGTGAGCGCACGCCATGGCCAGCGCGAAGATGGCCGGGCTCTGCTTCGGAGCGCGACCCGCCTCGCTGATGGCGACGATCATCGCCACTGCGCGCACGCCGTCCTCGTCCAGGCAGGCCGCCACACCGCGAGCGTTCGCCAACACCAGCTTCTGCTCACTGGCGTAGTACGTCCCGCCCTCGGCACCGAGGATCAGGAAGCGCTCGAGGCGCGTCCACGGGGACACCACGAAGGCGTACCCGCCGGCCGCGTTGCGGGCCTGCTTGGGCGACGCCGGCTGCGACTGCGGGGTGCTGCCGTGCTTCATGTACTTTGCGTAGCGGGTCATGGCGTGGTCCTCGTTGAATCTCTGCGGAGGACTAGAGCAACGGGCGTGCCATGCGGGATTTGCAGCGATTCTTGGATGAGCGCCCCGAATCGTCCCGCGCAACCGGATATGAATCTATCTGAACGGATACACTCGTTGCCGTTGCGGTCGGTTGACGCGCGGCGCAGTGTGCTCCGCATGGAGCCGTTCGTCGTCGTGGGAGCGCTCGTCTTCGTGGGGGTCGGAGTCGTGTCCGCCGTCATGGAGAAGCGGCAGAACCGTCGAAGGGCGCTTATATGGCGTGCGTTGGCCCAGAGGCGGGGCGGCACTTGCAACGAACTGCCGGGGCAGGTCACGGCTGCGACTCCTCCCGACTCCGTGGATGTCCGCGTGGCCCACGCGGTGGTGCGCTTGGACCGGACGACGCGTACCAGCGGCAGTAACGCCATTCCCGTCACTCGCGGCCGCGCGCGCTTCTCTCTCGGCGCAGGCCCGACGTTCGAGGTGACGCCCGCTGGCATTCTCTCAGGCGTCGCGCGGAACATCGGACTGCAGACCTCGAGCTCGGAGACCCGGGCTTTCGCTACGCGTTCGTCGTGAAGGGCGCTCACCTCGATGACATCAGGAGGGTGTGGACGATCCCGCTCCAGCGGGCGTTCACACGGAGGCTCCCCGCCGCAACGATGCACTCCGACGGCACCCATGTGACCCTGACGTTGGCAGGATCGGGCGAGGAGACCCAACATCTCGACGCCATTCTGGACCTCGTTGGCGCGTTGGCATCTACAGGGGCTGCCGAGTTCGAGGCTCTCGCCGCGCTGCCCGAGGTGACCCTGGTACCAGCATCGGGGCCGCGAACCAAACCGCCTGCGCGGCGCTTGCGCCTCACCACCGCCCACGGCGAGGCGACTGCCACGCTCCAGTGGGTGAAGTCCGCCCCGCGCATCTGGCTGACCCTGCCCACCTCCCGCGACCTCCCGCCCTTCCGCATCGTGGTTCGCGACGGCACCGCAGACGGACTCCCGACCGGCCTCCTGAGCGAGTACGCGCTCCGCCTGCTGGGCGAACTCAACGGCGTCCTCCTGCTCAGCGAGGCTGGCAAGCTCGACGTCCGTTGGCTGGGCATCCCCACACCCGACGGCCTGATGGTCGGCGCGAAGCTGCTGGGCGAGCTCGCGGGCGGCACGCACCACGTGGGCGCGTTCCGCTAGCCCCTCAGTGGCTGAGCTCCCAGTGGCAGCCCGCGTTCACGGCGGCGTAGCCCGCCGAGAAGTCGGTGGACGCGTTGTAGGTCCAGAGTTCGCTCGCGGCCGCGAACGTGGTGGTGGCGCCATCCGGCGCGCGGCACGTGCACTCGTAGGGCGGCGCGGCGCTTCGAGCCGGGTCGGTCCCCACGCAGGTCACTTCGAAGGTCCCGCCGCGGCACTCGAACGTGACGTTGGGGGTCCCGTAGGAGTGGGTGCAGGCTCCCTGCGCGTCACAGCCCGCGACGAACACAAAGAGCAGGGCGAGGCGCGTGAGCGTGGTCATGCGGGGCAGCGTCTCACCCGCGCTCGGCGGCCGCAAGCGAGCGCGCTGAATGGCGAGGGCCCGAGTAGGCGTAGTCCTCGAGGTCGAAATGGCCGCTCTGCCACCACAGCCGGAGGCCCGTGTGCGGCCGCACGAACGGCGAGTCGCCGTGCTTGTCGAAGTAGTAGCTGTTGGAGGCCGCGCAGCCTGGCTGCGTGAAGATGGTGCTCTCCATGCGGCGCCGCATGTCTTCGGTGTAGGCGTCGTGGGGCGCCTGCTTCACCACCACGCGCGTGGCCGAGCGCCGCTGCGTCTCGCGGATGCAGCGCACGATGTGCCGCACGTTGGCCTCGATGATGCTGAACCACGAGGCACCCGTGACCGAGTAGGGCCCGTTCATGAGCCAGAAGTTGGGCGCCTGCGGCACCGAGATGCCCTCGTAGTTCTGGTAGCGCTGCTGGTCCCAGTAGGCTCCCAGCTCCACGCCAGAGAGGCCCACCACCGGGAACGCGGGCATAGCGCCCAGCTCCAGCACCTTGAAGCCAGTGGCCAGGATCAGCGTGTCGATGGGGCGCTCCCGGCCGTCCGCCGTGATGATGGCGTGCTCCGTGATGCGCGCGATGGGCTCGGTGATCAGCTCGGTGTTCGGGCGGTTGAACGTGCTCAGGTAGCGGTTCGAGAACGACGGTCGCTTGCAGCCGAACGAGTAGCGCGGGGTGAGCTTGCGACGCACCTCGGGGTCCTTCACCTGACGCTGCAGGTGCTCCAGGCAGACTCGCTCCATGGCGCGCACCAAGAACGGGAACTTGGTGTGCTGCACCACGCCCAGCACCATGATCACCTCGGTGGCGGCGCTGGTCACCACGCGCATCAGCTGCTGCGTGGGCGGCGCGGCCTCGAAGAGCGCCTGCACCTCTCTGGCAATCGCGAAGTCCACCTTGGGCATGACCCAGATCGCGGTGCGCTGATAGACGTCGAGCTGCTGCGCGCCTCCGGCGATCTCGGGGATGAGCTGCAGCGCCGAGGCCCCTGTCCCAATCACCGCGATGCGCTTGCCGCGCAGGTCGGCGTCGTGGTTCCAGCGCGCGGTGTGGATGACCTGGCCAGCGAATCGCGCCACCCCCTCGATGTCCGGTATGTGCGGCTTGTCGAGCGGTCCCACGGCGCCGACGAGGAAGCGGGTGGTGATCACGCCCTCGCTCGTGTGCACCCGCCAGACGTCGAGGCGCTCGTCGAACACCGCCTGCTCCACGTACGTGTGGAGGCGCAGGTGCCGGCGCAGGTCGTACTTGTCGGCGCAGTGCTCGGCATAGGCGCGCAGCTCTCTCCCCGGCGCGAACGCACGCGACCAGTCCGGGTTCGGCTCGAACGAGTAGCTGTACGTGGTCGAGGGGATGTCCACGGCCACGCCCGGATACGTGTTGTGCCGCCACACGCCGCCCACGCCGTCGGCTGCGTCCAGGATCACGAAGTCCTCGATGCCCGCCTCGCGCAGCTTGATACCAGCGCCCAGTCCCGAGAAGCCCGCGCCCACGATCACCACCTCGTGGTTCACTGCGGCGCTGGAGCTTGTCTTGGAAGTCATTGCGTCTCAGGCTCTCGCTCTCGCGTGCGCTTGGCAAGCGAGCTGAGCAGTCTCCATGCGCATCCTGGTGGTCGAAGACGACGCAAAGATTTCCGGCTTTCTCCAGCGCGGGTTGGGAGAGGAGGGCCACCGCGTGGAGGTCGCCCGCACCCTGTCTGCGGCCCGCGCCGAGGCGCGCTCGCTCGCCTACGACCTCATGCTGGTCGACCGCATGCTGCCGGACGGCGACGGGCTCACGCTGGTGCGCGACATGCGCCAGCACGGCGACGTGACCCCGGTCATCTGCCTGACCGCGCGCGACCAGACCGAGGACAAGGTGGAGGGGCTCTACGGCGGCGCCGACGACTACCTGGTCAAGCCCTTCGAGTTCGGGGAGCTCCTGGCGCGCATCGCCGCGGTGACGCGCCGGGTGCCCAGCGCGGGCACCCTGAACGTGGGTGACCTGAGCATCGACCTGCCCAGCCGGCGCGTTCACCGGGCGGGGCGAGAGCTGCACCTCACCGCGCAGGAGTACGCGCTGCTGCGCTATCTGGCCGAGCACGCCGGGGTGGTCCTCTCACGCACGCGCTTGCTCGAGGCGGTCTGGGACATGTCGCACGACCCACGCACCAACGTGGTGGACGTGTACATCAGCTACCTGCGCGCCAAGATCGACAAGGGCTTCGACCACAAGCTGCTGCAGACCGTGCGAGGTGTGGGCTACGTCTTGGACGACAAGCCCCGATGAGCACGTCCATCTCGAAGCAGATCGCGCTCGGGGGGACGGCCATCTTGGGCGCAACGCTCATCCTGGTGGGCGTGGCCACCGCCATGGTGCTGCACCGGCGTCAGACCAGCGCGCTCGACGAGGCGCTGCTCATCGCGGCGCACGGACGCGCGCACCCCGAGGTGGACGTCGAGGTCGAGGTCGAGCACAGTCGCGCGCCGATCGACGCTTGGATCGTGGTGCCGGGTGACGGCCGTGTCTCCGCGTCCCTGGCGCGGGCCGCGCTGCGCGGCGAGGCTCCGCTGCACGTCACCGTGGGCGACCAGCGCATGGTGCTGCTGCCCTTCGAGGTGGAGGGCGACGAGGACGAAGAGCGCGAGGAGCTGGCCGCGGCCGCTGCCCCGGTGGTCACCCTCGCACGCAGCGTGGGCCCCTTCGCGGGCGTCTATGCGCTCCTCGCGGCCATGGCGGCGCTGGTGGCCACGTTCGTCCAGCTCCAGGTGGTGCGGCGCGCGTTCGAGCCCGTCGACCGCGCTCGCGAGCGCGCCAGCCGCGTGACCGGGTTCGGGGTCGACCAGCGCCTCGACGAGGACGCGCCGGTCGAGATCCAGCCGCTGCTGGTGGCGCTCAACGGCCTGCTCGAGCGCCTCGACCGGTCGTATCGCGCGCAGACACGCTTCACCGCCGAGGCCGCTCACGAGCTGCGCACGCCCGTCACGGCCATGCTCGGGGAGCTGGACGTCACGCTGCGCAGCCCACGCTCGGCCGAGGCGTATCAGGAGGTGCTCACGTCCATGCGCGACGACGTGCTCCGCCTGCGCCAGCTGGTGGAGGGGCTGACGGCGCTCACGCGCGTGGACGCCAGTGACCTCGGGCGCAGCCACGAGCTGATGCGCGCGGGGGAGGTGGCGTCCAACGCGCTCGCTGCCGAGGCCGCGACCCTGCGCGCCGCGGGCAACACGGTCACCGTGCAGCTCGACGACGACCCCGAGATCGAAGCCAACCGCTCGCTGGTGGAGGCGGCGCTCGGCAACCTGCTGCGCAACGCGGCGCGCCACGCACCCGGGCGAGACGTGGTGCTGCAGGTGGCACGCCGCGGTGACTTCGCCGAGTTCACGGTGGACGACGCGGGCCCCGGGGTGGAGGAGTCCGAGCGCGAGGTGCTCTTCGACCGCTTCGTGCGCGGGGGACGGGCGCGTGAACTCGACCGCCAGGGCCTCGGCCTCGGCCTCTCCATCACGCGCGAGGTGGCTCGCCGCCACGGGGGGGACTGCGTGCTCGAGCGCTCACCGCTCGGGGGGCTGCGGGCGCGTCTCACGCTGCGGCTCCCGGCGCCGCTCAGCGACGTCTAAGGCCGCTCTAATCGTCCTCCAATCTCGGCGCCCCAAGCTAGGGGCGAACCAAGAGGAGGTTCCGATGAACAAGCACCTGGCTCTCGCATATGCATTCGCAGGACTGGCCGTGGCGGCCGCCCTGATCGCTTTCGTCACCACGTCCACCCTCACGCCTGATCCCGCGGAGGTCGCCACCGGCGTCGTAGAAGCTGCGGCGCCCGATCCCGGTACCCCCGCGGCGGCGCCATCCGAGGCGCCCGCGGCCACGGTGGCGGCGGCTCCCGCACCCGAGCCGGCGGTCGAGTACGTGTACGTCGACGAACCGGCGCGCGCGGGCGGTCGTCACGACGACGATGACGACGAGGACGACGAACACGAGAACGACGAGCACGAGGACGGCGACGACGACCGCGAAGAACGAGGTGGCCACCATGACGACGATGACTGAGCGCGAGATGCAGAAGCGGCTGGTCGACCTGTCGGTCATCACGCTCTCGGCGCTGGTGTTCGGCGGTGGCTATCTGCTGGCCTCGAGCGTGGACCGCGAGCGCGCGCGGCTCGCCCCGCCCGTGCAGGAAGAGACCGTCCAGCTCGCCACGGTCAGCCTCGACGTGGCTGACGTGCCGCCTGTGCCGGGGCTGCAGCCGGCCCCACCGCCCACGCGCCGCGTGGTGGTGGTGCGTCGCACGAGGGCGTCATGAAGCAGCACGCGTTTCTCGCCATGGGCACCGACTGGACCATCCTCGCCGACGGCTGCGGCCCAGAAGCGCTGGTGCAGGCTGAGCGCCTGGTGCGCGACGTGGAGGGGCGGCTCTCTCGCTTCTTGCCGGACTCTGCCGTCTCACGGCTCAACCGCGACCGCGAGGCGAGCGACCCCGTGCTCGCTGCGGTGCTGCACGAGGCCATGGGCTTCTTGCGCGACACTGGAGGGGCCTTCGACCCGCGCCTCGGAGCCCAGCTCGCGTCGCTCGGCTATGACCGCCCGTTCGCGGAGGTGAGGAGCCCTGCGGGGTCCCCGCGCCTCGACGAAGTCCAGGAGCTCCAGGTGATGATCGAAGGTGCCCACGTCTCGCTCGAAGGCAACGGCAGCGTGGACCTCGGCGGCATCGCGAAGGGCTGGACAGTGGACCGGGTGCTCGACGCGCTCGTCGCTGCGGGCGCGGGGGCCGTCCTCGTGGATGGCGGCGGCGACATCGCCGTGCGCGGCGCCGAGTGGCCCATCGGCGTGGATGACGACCTCAGCGTGCTGCTGCGCGATGGCGCCGTGGCCACGTCATCGACGCGCGGGCGGCGCTGGCAGTCGGCACAGGGTCAGCACGCGCACCACATCCTCTCGGCCCGTACCGGCCTCCCTGCAACGTCCCCGGTGGACACCGTCACGGTGGTCGCGCCCAACGCCACCACCGCCGACGCGCTCGCCACGGCGGCGTTGGTCGACCCGTCCGGTCAGCTGCCGCGCCTCACGGGGCCGGGCTTCCAAGCGGCCATGCGCGCGTCGAGCGGCGCCTGGTACACCACGCCCAACTGGAGCGAGGCGCCATGAAGAGCGCGTTTCCCACGTGGATTCAACGCTTCGCCCTTGCGGCCCTCGGAGCGGCCACCGTGCTGTCCATGGCCCCTTTGGTGGAGCGCTTCGCCGCGCCCGGCGTGCCCGTGATGTGGTGGGCAGACCGTGCCCTCGGCATGCTGGCGTACGTGTCCCTGTGGATGTCCACCCTGTTCGGTGTGATGGTGGGCAGCCGTGGGGCGGGCGGGCTGCTCGACCGTGCCACGGTGCTCCAGCTGCACAGCCGCTGGGCGCTGGTCGCGCTCAGCGCCACAGGACTCCACGTCCTCACCGTGGTGGCTGACCCCTACTCGGGCATCTCGCCGCTGGCCGTGTTCGTGCCCGGCGCGGCGGAGAAGCTGACCGTGCCGGTGACGCTCGGCACGTTCGCCCTCTATGGCCTGGTCAGCATCGGAGTCGCCACGTACCTCGCGGACCGTATCCCGAAGGCGGTCTGGCGCGCCATCCACGCCACCGCGTTCGGCACGTACCTGTTGGCCCTCGCTCACGGCGTCCTCGCCGGCAGCGAGACGCAGGTGCTGGCGGTGCGTGCGCTCTACGTCGGCACCGCCGCCGTGCTCTTGGCCGCCGTCTTGCAGCGCGTGTTGCTCAGCCTCGCACCCTCCACCTCGAAAATCGGACCTGCATCATGAAACGCATCCTCGTCTGGGACCTCCCCACTCGGCTCTTCCATTGGCTGCTGGCGGGCTCCTTCATCGCGGCGTTCACCATCGCCAACGTGATGGACGACGACAGCCCCACCTTCGCAGTCCACATGCTGCTCGGCGCGGTCATGGGCCTCATGGTCGTGCTGCGCGTGGTCTGGGGCTTCGTCGGCTCCCGCTATGCGCGCTTCGGCTCCTTCGCCTTTGGTCCGAGTGACGTGCTCGCCTACCTGAAGGGCACCGTGAGCGGCGAGGGCAAGCGCTACATCGGCCACAACCCGGGCTCGAGTGTGGCCATCTGGGCCATGCTGGGGCTGACGCTCGGGCTGGGCGTGAGTGGCGCCCTGATGTCCACCAACGAGGCGCTCGAAGAGGTCCACGAGGTGCTCTCCTATGCGCTGCTGGCGGTCGTGGTCACCCACGTGGCAGGCGTCATCTGGCACACCCTGCGGCACCGCGAGAACATCACCGCCAGCATGGTGAGTGGCTACAAGGACGGTGAACCCGAGGGCGCGATTCCGTCTGTGCACCCTGCGGCTGCCGCCGTCTTCTTGGTGCTGACCGCCGCCTGGGCGGGGCTGTTGGTGCAGGGCTACGATGGCGCGACGCGAACCGTCACTCTTCCGTTGGTGGGCACCACGCTGCAGCTGGGCGAAGGCCCCGAGGGCGGAGGCGGCGACACAGGCGAGCCGGGTGCCACTCGCGCCGAGGAAGCGGTGGAAGAAGAGGAAGAGGAGGACGACGACGACTGAGCCCGCGGCGTCCGGGGCGTCCGTTGACACCGGTCACGCGCACGCGAGAGCATCCCCATCATGAAGACCGTGGGTGGTTCGAGGTGGGTGTGGACTTGGGTTGGCACTGGCTTGGTCACGATGGCGCTCGCGGGCTGCGGCGAGGCGGCCGCTCCTGCGGTGGACGCCGGCTGGACGTGCACCACGGCTACGCAGTGCGAGGACGGGGTCTTCTGCAACGGCGTGGCCACCTGTGCGCCGTCCGATCCCAACGCGGACGAGAACGGCTGCTTGGCCGCCGAACCGCGGTGCGCGCTAGCCCAGTGCGATGAAGCGGGCCGACGCTGCCTCGAATTCTGTGGGTCGGTGGCCGACGTGGACGGCGACGGTCACGTGTCCGTAGCCTGCGGAGGCGCCGATTGCGACGACACCAACGCCGAGCGCTTCCCCGGAAACCCCGAGCGCTGTGACGGGCTCGGTCGACGAAGACCGGCCGCTGACGCTCGGCTGCGATGTGGACGGACTGGCGCTGTGTGGCGTTCGCGTGCTGCAACCGACAGTCCGACGGGGGCCTCGCTTGCGGTCAGGACTGCAATGATGGCAGCGACGAGGTGAAGCCCGGCGCGCCGGGATCTGGCTTCGTGGACGGCTTGACTGCGATGGTGTCGTGGACGACGCTCGGCGCGGTGGCGACGTCGCACCCTACCAGGCGGGGCCTCTTCGGCTTCGACGCCGGTGTGGGGATGAGCGCCTGCGCGCAGCCGAGCACTCCGCCCACGGTCTGTGGAGGCCGGCCCGGCGCGGCGTGGTCCGACCGCTCCACCGACTGCGACGACAGCACGGCCTCGGTGAACCCCAACCGCACCGAGCTGTGCGCCGGCGGCGACGACGACGACTGCGATGGGGACCTGCACCCCAACGAAGACGCCGATGGCGATGGCTGGATCAACGCGTCCTGCGGAGGCACCGACTGCGACGACGATGACATCGCGACGTTCTTGGGAGCCCCCGAGCTGTGCGACGGACGCGACAACAACTGCGACGGAGGCGCGTTCGAGGAGGATCTCGATGGTGACGGCGAGCTCGGGGTGGGCGCGGGCTGCGTGGGCGGACCACGCGCTGCGTTCCCGCGCACGGACTGCGACGACAGCAACGACTTGGTCGCCCTGGGAGCTCCTGAACTCTGCGATGGAATCGACAACGACTGCGACGAGGACGTGGATCAGGTCCCTGACGCGAGCGCGGCCTGTCCGGGTGACGCCTACGCCTGCGTGGCGGGCGAGTGCCTGCAGTGCGCGACCTGCGACCTGACGGGCCCCAACCGCACCTACTGGTATCTGCTCTCCGAGCTGGGGGCCACGCGCTTCGACGGCTTGGACCTCGACGACGGGCCGGCCTCCACCGGCTGCTCCACGGACCTCACGGCACCGGATGGACGCACGCAGGTGGACAACATCATCGGCGGCGTCATCGACCTCGGCGCCAACGCGTTCGGCATCACCGTCAACGAGGACCTCACCGACGAGATCCTCGCGTCCGACATCGTGCGTGTGCTCGAGGTGCGCGGCGTCGACGGCTGCAACGACCCCGAGGTGGAGGTGCAGCTCTGGCAAGGCCGCGTGCCACCGCGAAGACGCGCGCACCCTGGCTGTACAGCGAGGGAGAACCTCCTGGACCCCGACACGTCGCCCGCTTCCAAGTACCTCGCGACCAGCGAGCTGAAGACCGCCAAAGCCTGGGCCAGGCGAAGGTTTCTCCTGCGTCACCTTCTGGGAGCACACCAGCAAGCTCTGCCGCGGGTCGCTTCCCGGCGCTTCCGGGGCTGGAGTGAGAATTGGGGTCTTGATCGGGTGACCCAGAGGGGGCGACGCTCGGCGCGTGAACGACGTCGAACTCTATCAGGCGGTGCTTGGCATCCAGGCGCCACGGAAGGTGACGAAGGTGGAACTGGCGCTGACGGACGGTCGCGTGGACGCGTGGGTGGAGCACCCGCGCGGGACAGAAGTTCGCGTGCCCCGACTAGCCAGACGATGGCCCCATCCACGACCCACGCCGGCGCGAACGTGGCGCCATCTGGACACGTGCCAGTACCGGACGCCCGCTTGCACGCGGGGGCCGCCACGCGTCCGCTGCGAGGAGCACGGCGTTCGGCAGGTGGTCCTCCCATGGGGGAGGCCAAGTCGCAGTTCACGCTGCTCTTCGAGCGGTTCGCGATCGACTGTTGAAGGCGACCGACATCGCGAAGGCCGCCGCCATCCTGCGCATCCGGGACGAGGCCATGGGCGACTATCAAGCGACGGGCGGTGGCGCGCGGCCAGGCCCGCCGAGCTGTCACCCCGTCCGCGCCCACGCGCGTGGGCGTCGACGAGAAGTCTCCCGGCAGGGGCAGAGTACTTCACGATCAGGCAACCCCGACACCAAGACGGTGGAGTGGATTGGCGATGGGAAAGCAACGGCCCACCTCGACGAGTACTGAAGGGCACCTCCAAGCGACCCGAGGCAATCGAGTGCGTCGCCACGGACACGTGGAAGGCCCGGCCCATGAGCTCGACGCTGCGCAGCGTCCCCCCGACGGAATGCGCAAGATCGTTCTCGACCGCCACCACGTCACGCACTGCGCCACCGCGGCGGTGGACCAGGTCCGCGCAACGAGCATGCAAGCCTCACCCGGCAGGGAGAGACGCCGCCACCGCGAAGACGCGCTACCTCCGGCTGTACAGCGAGGAGAACCCCCCCGACCGACACGTCGCCCGCTTCGAAGACCCCAAGACCAGCGAGCCGAAGACCGCCAAAGCCTGGGTCTTACTGAAGAGCCTCTACGCGTCACCCTCTGGGAGCACGCCAGCAAGCCTGGCCGCGGGTCGCTCCTCAGCTCCCCATTCGCCCGCTCAAGGCCATGAAGCTCCCGCCGCTCCAACAAGCTCCGCAAGCACCCCTGCGGACCATCGCGCGAACATCCTCACGCTGCATCGACCACCGCGTGACCAGCGCCGCCTGGCGAGGGCATCAACCCGTCATCCAGGAACTCAGCATCGCAGCCGCGCGTCGCGCAACCGCGAGAACTTCAAGACCGCGATCCTCTTCCAACTCGACAGACTGACCTCCATCCCGCTCTACCCCTCAGCCGTGACCGACCCGAACCCCCGGTAGCCCCGCTTAGCCTCAGCCTCATTCGCTCGCTCAAGGCCATGGAGCCCCGCCGCTCAACAAGTTTTCTCGTCAAGCACCCTGGCAGACCATCGCGCGAACATCCACGCGTGCATCGACCACCCCCCCGCGGGGTGACCAGCGTTCCCGCCTGGCGAGGGCATCAACCCGTTCATCCAGGTGCTCAAGCGCAGGACGCGGCGCCGGAAGCGAGAACCGCGAGAACGCGACCCTTCCAACCCGGTGGACTCGACCTCCATCCCGCCGCTCCCCCTCATCTGACGCCACGAACCCCGGAAGTGCCACCAAAGTCCATTGATTCCAAATCCATGCGATACCCTCGAGATGATGTGTGAAGTTCCCGGCGGCGAGTATGCCATGTGAGTTGCGGTGGGGGGTAGGGTCCGTGCAATCAACACCACCTCGACCGCCGAGCCCCCGCCGAGTATCTTCGCCGACCATGACCCGGTCGACCGCGCGACGGGCCGCTTGGCTCGCGCAAAAGATGTTTGCGGCGGGCTTTGGGGACGTGGATGCCCTCGAACGGATGCGCGACGCATCCGCGCTCTTCGACGTTACACACGGAATTTTCCTCGAAGAGGCCATCAAACAATCGCCATTCCTGACAGGGCGTCAGCGCTTTCAGCCGCGATCGACGAAGGGCCTCAACCAGCGCGACGTATCGTGGCACTCAGGCGCAGTCGACCCGCGCTTCGAGGGCTCCGTGAGGAGGGGCCGCGCGCTCTTGCTCACCCAGCAGGGGGAGCTCTCGCACGATGCGCCCCTCTGCATCGCCATGGCGGCGAGCGGTGAAGAGGCTGGCGCACGCCGCGTAAAGCTCTTGGCGCCGTTGGTGCGCGAGGGCCTCGAGGTGCTGGTGCTGGAGAACCCTGTTCTACGGCGCGCGGCGCCGGCCCGGTCAGCCGTCCGCGCGGTTGCCCACGGTCTACGAGCAGTTCCACATGAACCACGCGTCGGTGCTGGAGACGATGGGGCTGCTGCGCGCGCTGCGGGAGCGCCCCGGCTTCCAGCACAAGCCGCTGGGCCTCGTGGGCTACAGCATGGGCGGCTTCATGGTGTCGCTCGCCGCCGGTGCGTTCGGCCAGCCCCTGGCCGTGGTGCCCGTGGCGGCAGGCCGTTCACCGCGCAGTGTGTACCTCGACGGGGCCCTGTCGTGGGCTGTGGACTTCGCCGCGCTCGAGCGCGAGAGGCCTGATGCACGCGCGTTCTTGGGCGAGCTGTTCGAGGCCACCGCTCGGCACCTGCACGCGCCCGCGCCCGGGTCGTCCATCGTGATGGCGTCCGCCGAGCGTGACGGGTTTCGTGTGCCTCGAAGAGACCGACCAGCTCTTGCAGCACTGGCCCGGCGCGTCCTGGTGGCGCTACCGCGGTGGGCACACGCACGTCTTCACCACGTTCGACGCGCACATTCGGCGGGCGGTCCGCGACGCCTTCCGTGGCCTCGCGCGCGGGTAGCAAGAGAGACGAAGAAGCCCGCCTGGACCGAAGTCGAGGCGGGCTCGTTCATGCGTTGCGCGCGGGTGTCAGACGCCGATGACGAAGCTGACGCTGGCGCGGTGCCGCCGCCGCCGATGTTGAGCGTCGCACGTTCCGGCGCCGGCCACCTGGTGGTCGCCCGCCGTGTCGGTGACCCGCTTGTAGGCGTCCAGCGCCCGGCGCACGCCGGAGGCGCCCACAGGGTGACCCGCGCCGATCAGGCCGCCGCTCGGGTTGATGGGGCAGCGACCGCCGAGGGCGATGGTGCCGTCCTCCACGGCCTTCCAGCTCTCACCGGGCTTGGTGAGGCCGAAGTGGTCGATGGCCATGTACTCGCTGGTGGTGAAGCAGTCGTGCGTCTCGATGCAGTCGAT
Source organism: Sandaracinaceae bacterium (assembly GCA_016706685.1). Classification (NCBI taxonomy): domain Bacteria; kingdom Pseudomonadati; phylum Myxococcota; order Polyangiales; family Sandaracinaceae; species Sandaracinaceae bacterium. Next base: position 49,447 of record JADJJE010000058.1, read on the forward strand.
GCCCGACACCTCCGCGATGCCAGCGCGCTTGCGGGCGCTGGTGATGGTGGAGCGCACGTGCGGCAGCACGTGCACCGGCGTCCTTGCTCTCGGCCACCTTGTCGTCGAAGCGCAGGCGCGCCGTGTTGTGACCCCAGCCCTTGATGCGCGGGATTTCGAGCTTCACGCCGTTGCGCGCGGCCCACTTGCTGGCGAACGCGGCCGACGCGAGGATCACGGTGGCCGGAGCCGTCCGTCACCTGCGAGCAGTCGCTGATCCACGCGGCCGCCCACGGCGCTGCTGAACTCGTCGCGCGCCAGCGCGTGGCCCTTGTTCGGCGTACCAGGTGCGGGTCTGCGCGTTGGGGTTGAGCTTGCCGTTGGCGTAGTTGATGGCGCTGATCTCGGCGAGGTGCTCGTCCTTCAGGCCGTAGCGCTTGTCGTACTCGTCGCCCAGCTTGCCGAACAGCTTCGGGAACGGGAACTCCACGCCCTTGGCCTCGAGCTCGTACCAGGCCGCGGTGCCGAGGTAGTCGCCGCCGATGGCCGGGCTCACGGTCTTCATCTGCTCGACGCCGACCACCAGCGCGCAGTCGTAGCGCCCGGCCTCGATCTCGCCGCTGGCCGCGAGCAGCGCGATGCTGCCCGACGCGCAGGCGGCTTCATGCCGCCCAGTGGGCAGGCCGCCGAAGGCCGGTCGGCCTCCGAGAAGAAGGCGCCGATGTGGCCCTGCTTCGCGTAGAGCGACGCGGCGAAGTTGCCCACGCCCGCTCTCGATCTCTTCCGGAGCCACCTTCGCGCCGCGCAGCGCGCCGGCCACCGACTCGCGGATCATGGCGACGAAGTGCTTCCGCTCCTTGCTCCAGTTGCGGGCGAAGTCGGTCTGGTAACCACCAAGGATATAAACCGGGACCCTGATTTTCTCCTTCTGCTGGTGGGACTGACGCTCAGCCGGCGACGAAGAACTGGCCGACGTTGATGGCGTGGGTGGTTGAAGCGCGTGCCCGGCGCGGCGTTCGCCAAGATGGTGGCACGGGGACGTTCCGACTTCTCGAGCATGCCGATGGTCTGCGCGAGGCCGATGGTGTCCCAGCACGCTGGGCGGCGCTTCCAGTTGGAGCCCTGACCCATGATCGGGTCGATGCCCGTGATGGTAGCCGGTGAACTCGCCCACGCGGTGGAAGGAGTAGCTGATGTAGCCAGAGATGACCTTGCGCGCGAGGGCCGGCCTCGGGGCGCCTTGGCGGCCACGAACGCGGCCATGGCGGCGTCGTAGCGACCGATGCGGTGCAGCGCCGCAGCCCCCGCGATGAAGCCGAGGTCCGGGAACTTGATCTCGTCCACCGGCTGGTAGCGATCCGTGCCGGATGAGCGCGAGCTTGCGCTTGCCGTCGCGCATGAAGAAGCCGCGGCCGTCTTGTTCCGAGCGTGCCCTTGTCCATGGAGCTCCGCCATGTACTTCGGCAGTTGGAGCGTGTCGTGGCCCCGTCCTTGGGTGAGGTGCATGATGCGTCCACGATGGCGCGGTGGATGTCCCAGCCCACGAGGTCCACGGTGGCGAGCGGCGTGAGCGCGCGCGGCCGCGTGTAGGGCCGACGATCTGTCGACCAGCGCGGGGCCGTGCTGCCCGCGAGGATGGCGCACTCGTTGAGGACCTTGAAGCCGACGCGGTTGCCGGCGAAGCCCGCCGTGTCGTGGTGCGGATCATGGTGCGCCGAGCCTCTTCTCCGAGTAGGCCTCGATGAAGTCGAGCAGGCCAGGTCCGTGTAGTGGTTCGGACTGAGTCTCCGTGCCGACGATGACGCGAGCGGTTGAAGAAGTGCAGGCCCAGGAAGGTCTGGCGGAAAGTCTCGCTGCGGCCCTCGGCCAGCGCGTCGATGGCGAGGCTGCCGGTGACGGTGGCCGCGATGGAGTCACGCGCGCGCGCGGCGTCGACGCGGGCGAAGAACTCTCCCGCTTGAGCGAGTGAGCTGCTCTGGTGACGGCCTGAAACGATGGAGGTCCGGCGCCGGCGCAGACCGCCTCGAGGTCCTCGTAGCACGCCAGCGTCCACCCGGTCAGACACGGTGGGTGAGAGGACCATGGTCCTAGCGGCGCTGGCGAAGCCCCTGCTCGGCCTCTTTCTCAGGGCGCGCGAAGAAGGTGACTTGGGGACGGCCTGGGTGAAGAGGACGCCGCTGCTGTAGCCCATGGTGCCGTTCGCGCCGGAGCACGACGACGTGGTTGAGCTGCAGGACGCGAGCAGGTTCTGCGCGGATTGCGTCGAGGTGGACACCAGCTTGTTCCTGTGGGGCCTGTTTGTTGCCGCCCCGTGAGGTCGACCGCGCGAGCCAGGGGTTGGGGCGCTGTTTACTAGATTTACCAGCGCACCCCGAAACGTGACGCGTCAGGGTGCGGACGTCAACCCCGGAGTAACGAAATACACTATCCCGCTAGGCTTGTGACAGCAGTTTACACGCTGTTTACAAAACGCGCGTTGGCTGGGATCCCGCGTGATCCTGCGGGATCTCGGGGGGATCCGGGGCGATCAGGAAGGTGGGCCGGATGGGTCACTTGGGATCGGGGTGATGGGCACCCCCGGCTGGAAGCCGGGGGCAGCAGACCAGGCCTGGGCGATTCGAAAGTCCTCTTCGGGCGGGACCCAAATGGTGAAGTCAGCCGGCCTACCAAGGGTACCGGACCCCGGGTCTCGTTCCGTTCGACTGCGCCTGGGGCCGCGGAGGGAGGCTGCACGGTGCCGGAGGAAGTTGCCCCCAGATCTTCTTCTGGATGCGCTCGGCCGACCAGCCTCCGCGCAGCATGGGGTCTGGCCAGCCGCGGCAGCTTGAGGATGGTGGGCAGGTCGGGCGGCGGCGAGATGGCGCTGTCGTAGTCGGTGCCGATGGCTGGCAACGTCTTCGCCTTTCGCGATGTTCACGATGCGCTCGAGGTGGTCGACCACGGTCTCCACCGGGGCGCCGCGCTTGGCGAGAGGAAGCCGCTCTGGAACATGACGCCCACGCAGCCGCCCGTGTCGGGCTACTTGCCGCGCAGCTGCTCTCGTCGGTGATGTTGCGCCAGTGCTCGTACACGCCCGCGATGCCTGTGTGCGTGACCATCAGCGGCTGCGTTCCAGTCGTGCACCGCCACTGGGCGTCGAAGAAGCCGCGCCGGGCTGATGCGGGCGAGGTCCAGGAAGATCTTCGCGTTCAGCACCTCGATGTACCGCGGCTCCGGTTGGTGAGTTTCGTCGTTGCCTCCCAGAGGCGCTGCGGCGAGCTGGTGGTCCCGGAGGCTCGAGTTGGAGAGGTGCAATTAGCGTGATGCGCAGCACGCTGGTGCGGGTCCAGCTTGTCGGAACCTCGAGGTCGTAGCTCGAGGCAGTTGCCGCCTTGCACGCCGAGGAACACGCCGCCGCTTTCCTGCGGCGCGCGCCTTTTTGGGTATTGCGCCGTGTTCCGCAATGATGCGGAACACGTCAGGCATTTCGCGAACTCGTCCTCGGAAGCGCCTCAGGCGTTCTGAAGAAGAGGCTGCGGCGCACCTGGCGGGCAAGAACGGGTTGGTGGTGATCAGCCACACGCCGCCCGTGAGCCCCGCAGTCTCCATGGCGCGCGGGAAGCGTCGCAGTGGCTGTAGAAGTGGCGACCCGCAGGCCCTCGCCGTGCTTCTTTCCGAGGTCGTAGCTGAAGATGCGCGTCCAGATGAACGTGCCGTGAGGTGGCAGGTCGATGCACGCCGGTTTTCGCGCAAGCATCTCGTCGGCCTCCTGGCTGATGGAGAGGCGCGCGGCCCAGGCGGCGAGGTCTTTGCGGGGATCGGTGAAGGCGAGCGTCGGCATGCGCGCAGGGT
>JADJJE010000059.1 GCA_016706685.1 Sandaracinaceae bacterium
TCCGCTCGCCGTTCGATCCCGAAGACACCATGACGGAGAGCTTCGCAGCGCAACACGTGCCCCGGCCCGGCACGCGCGTCACCGTGGTCACCCGCGCAGGTGGGCTCGGGTTCCCCTATCGGACGGAGACCTCTTTCACCGAGTGAGTGCTGTTGCGCTGACGTGGCCCCAAGAAACAGAAACGCCCGACGCGGAGCCCCGAGGAGGGTCCACGCCGGACGGTCCAGCGAGCAGCGAGTGGCGCTCAGACGAACAGGAGGCTGGCCACGACCATCCAGATGCCCACGCCGATGGCCACGAGGCCCAGCATGCCCTGCTTGGGCGCCAGCTTGGCGATGGTGGTGTCCAGCTTGGCCACGGCCGCTTCGTCCTTGATGAACGTCTTCATGACGCCCACGCCGAGCAGCAGGCCAAGGCAGAGCAGGAGCACCGCGTTCGCCAGCATGGTGGCCCAGAGGATGGGCCAGGTGGTGAGCAGCCCCAGGCCGAGCACGGCGCCGATGATGCCCCAAGCGCCCCAGAAGGCGGAGACGACGCCGATCCAGCCCTGGTACGGCGCGAGCTTGTCGATGAGCTCCTTGGCGTCAGGCTTCTTCGCGATGATCAAGCTCGCAGCGCCGAGTACCCCAAGAACAATGAGCCAGATTCCGTTAACCATTCGAGACCCCCGAGAGATGTTGTGTGAGTTTTCCCCGGCGGCGAGTATGCCATGTGAGTTGCGCGGGTGGGAAGGGTGTCTGTGCAATCAACACCACCTCGACCGGGGAGGCACCGCCGACTATCTTCCCCGGCCATGCACTGGGTCGACCGCGCCACAGGCCGCTATCTCTCGCGCAAAAAGATGTTTGCTGCGGGCTTTGGGGACGTGGCTGCCCTCGAACGGATGCGCGACGCGCCGGCTCTCTTCGACGTTCCACACGGAATTTTCCTCGAGGAGGCCATCAAACAATCTCCATTCCTGACAGGCCGTCAGCGGATTGAGGCGCGATCGACCAAGGGCCTGAATCAACGCGAGGTCTCGTGGCACTCAGGCGCAGTCGACCCGCGCTTCGAGGACTCCGTGAGGAGGGGCCGTGCGCTCTTGCTCACACAACAGGGCGAGCTCTCGCGCGTGGCGCCCCTCTGCATCGCCATGGCCGCGAGTGGTGAAGAGGGCTACGCGCGCCGCGTGAAGCTGCTGGCGCCGCTGGTGCGCGAGGGCTTCGAGGTGCTGGTGCTGGAGAACCCCTTCTACGGTGCGCGGCGCCGGCCCGGCCAGCCGTCCGCCCGGCTGCCCACCGTCTACGAGCAGTTCCACATGAACCACGCGTCGGTGCTGGAGACGCTGGGGCTGCTGCGCGCGCTGCGGGAGCGGCCTGGCTTTCAGCACAAGCCGCTGGGCCTCGTGGGCTACAGCATGGGCGGCTTCATGGTGTCGCTCGCCGCCGGTGCGTTTGGGCAGCCTCTGGCCGTGGTGCCCGTGGCGGCGGGTCGCTCTCCGCGCAGCGTGTACCTCGACGGGGCGCTGTCGTGGGCCGTGGACTTCGCTGCGCTCGAGCGTGAGCGGCCCGATGCACCGCGCGTTCCTGGGGGAGCTCTTCGAGGCCACGGCTCGCCACCTGCACGCGCCCGCGCCCGGGTCGTCCATCGTGATGGCGGCCGCCGAGCGCGACGGCTTCGTCTTCCCCGAAGAGACCGACCAGCTCCTGCAGCACTGGCCCGGCGCGTCCCTGCGGCGCTACCGCGGCGGACACACGCACGTCTTCACCACCTTCGATGCGCACATTCGCCGCGCGGTGCGCGACGCCTTCCGTGGCCTCGCGCGCGGGTAACAAAAGAGACGAAGAAGCCCGCCTGGACCGAAGTCGAGGCGGGCTCGTTCGAGCTTCACGCGGACGGTGTCAGACGCCGATGACGAAGCTGACGCTGGTGGTGCCGCTGCCGCCGATGTTGAGCGTCTGCACGTTCTTGGCGCCGGCCACCTGGTAGTCGCCCGCCGTGTCGGTGACCTGCTTGAAGGCATCGAGCGCCTGGCGCACGCCGGAGGCGCCGACAGGGTGACCCGCGCCGATCAAGCCGCCGCTCGGGTTGATGGGGCAGCGACCGCCGAGGGCGATGGTGCCGTCTTCCACGGCCTTCCAGCTCTCACCGGGCTTGGTGAGGCCGAAGTGGTCGATGGCCATGTACTCGCTGGTGGTGAAGCAGTCGTGCGTCTCGATGCAGTCGATGCCCGACACGTCCGCGATGCCAGCGCGCTTGCGGGCGCTGGTGATGGTGGAGCGCACGTGCGGCAGCACGTACTCGGCGTCCTTGCTCTCGGCCACCTTGTCGTCGAAGCGCAGGCGCGCCGTGTTGTGGCCCCAGCCCTTGATGCGCGGGATGTTCTCGAGCTTCACGCCGTTGCGCGCCGCCCACTTGCTGGCGAACGCGGCCGACGCGAGGATGACCGTGGCCGAACCGTCGGTGACCTGCGAGCAGTCGCTGATCTTCACGCGGCCGCCCACGGCGCCGTTGAACTCGTCGCTCGCCAGGGCGTGCTCCTTGTTCATGTACCAGGTGCGGGTCTGCGCGTTGGGGTTCAGCTTGCCGTTGGCGTAGTTGATGGCGCTGATCTCGGCGAGGTGCTCGTCCTTGAGGCCGTAGCGCTTGTCGTACTCGTCGCCCAGCTTGCCGAAGAGCTTCGGGAACGGGGAACTCCACGCCCTTGGCCTCGAGCTCGTACCAGGCCGCGGGTGCCGAGGAAGTCGCCGCCACGGAGGCGTTCACGGTCTTCATCTGCTCCACGCCCACCACGCACTGCACGTCGTAGCGGCCGGCCTCGATCTCGGCGCTGGCCGCGAGCAGCGTGATGCTGCCCGACGCGCAGGCCGCTTCATGCCGCCCGGTGGGCAGGCCGCTGAAGGCCGGGTCGGCCTCCACGAAGAACGCGCCGATGTGGCCCTGCTTCGCGTAGAGCGACGCGGCGAAGTTGCCCACGTGACCGCTCTCGATCTCTTCGGGAGCCACCTTCGCGTCACGCAGCGCGCCGGCCACGGACTCGCGGATCATGGCGACGAAGTGCTTGCGCTCCTTGCTCCAGTTGCGGGCGAAGTCGGTCTGGTAACCACCAAGGATATAAACTTCTTTGGACATCTCGATTTTCTCCTTCTCTGCTGGTGGAACCGACGCTCAGCCGGCGACGAAGAACTTGCCGACGTTGATGGTGGGGTGGTTGAAGAAGCGCGTGCCCGGCGCGGCGTTCGCCAAGATGGCGGGCACGGGGACGCCCGACTTCTCGAGCATGCCGATGGTCTGCGCGAGGCCGATGGTGTCCACCAGCACGCTGGGCGGCGCCCAGTTGAAGCCCTGACCCATGATCAGGTCGATGCCCGTGATGGTGTCGGTGCACTCGCCCACGCGGTGGAACGAGTAGATGATGTAGCCAGAGATGACCTCGCGCGAGGTCGGCCTCGGCCCTGGCGGCCACGAACGCGGCCATGGCGGCGTCGTAGCGACCGATGCGGTGCAGCTCCGCGATCTCGGCGATGTAGCTGAGGTCCGGGAACTTGATCTCGTCCACCGGCTGGTAGCGGTCGGTGCCGGGAATGAGCGCGAGCTTGCGCTTGCCGTCACGCATGAAGAAGCCGCGGCCGCTCTTGTTGCCGAGCGTGCCCTTGTCCATGAGCTCCGCCATGTACTTCGGCAGCACCAGCGTGCTGTGCGCCTCGTCCTTGGTGAGGGCCACGATGTTGTCCACGATGGCGCGGTGGATGTCCCAGCCCACGAGGTCCACGGTGGCGAGCGGCGTGAGCGCGCGGCCGGTGTAGGGGCCCACGACCTTGTCGATGAGCGCGGGGCCGTGCTCTTCGGCCAGGATGGCGCACTCGTTGAGCACCTTGAAGCCCACGCGGTTGCCGGCGAAGCCCGCCGTGTCGTGCGTGCGGATCATGGTGCGGCCGAGCTTCTTCTCCGAGTACGTCTCGATGAAGTCGAGCAGGCCGGGGTCCGTGTCCTTGCCGGCGATCAGCTCGGTGCCGACGATGACGTTGGGCGGGTTGAAGAAGTGCAGGCCCAGGAAGTTCTTGCGGAACGACTCGCTGCGGCCCTCGGCCAGCGTGTTGATGCTGAGGCCGCTGGTGACGGTGGCCACGATGGAGTCGGCGCGACGCGCGGCGTCCACGCGGGCGAAGAACTCCCTGCTTGAGCGCGAGCTGCTCGGTGACGGCCTCGAAGATGAGGTTCGGCGTCGGCGCAGACCTTCTCTCGAGTCCTCGTAGCCGCCGGTGTCCACGCGCTGCGACACGGTGTTGGAGCGGACCATGGCCTTCGCCAGCGAGGGCCCCTGGCTCGGCCTTCTCCTTGGTGCGCGAGGGAAGGTCGCGCGGGACGGCCTGGGTGAAGGGGAGACGCCGCTGCCGAAGCCCATGGTGCCGTTCGCGCCGAGCACGACGACGTGGTTGAGCTTGCGGGACGCGAGCAGGTTCTGCGCGGATTGCGCCGAGGTGGACACCAGCTTGCTCCTTGATGGGGCCCGTTTGTTACCGCCCTGTGAGGGGTCGATTCGCGCGAGCCGGGGGGTTGGGGCGCTGTTTACAGATTTACCAGCGCACGCCCGAAACGTGACGCGTCAGGGTGCAGACGTCAACCCCGAGTAACGAAATACGCTATCTGGGTAGGCTCGTGACGGCAGTTTACACGCTGTTTACAAAACGCGCGTGGGCCGGGATCCCGCGTGATCCTGCGGGATCTCGGGGGGATCCTGGGCGATCAGGAAGGCGGGCCGGATGGATCACTTGGGACCGGTGTGATGGGCACCCCCGGCTGGAAGCCGGGGGCAGCAAACCACGCTTGGGCGACCTGAAAGTCCCCCCTTCGGGCGGACTAGATCGTGGTGCAGTTGGGGGCGGGTCACCAAGGGTACTGACCCCGGTTCTCGTGCTGTTGACTGCGCTCAGCTGACTGGCGCCTGCCGCGGAGGCGCTGCACGGTGCGGAGGAAGTTGCCCCCAGGATCTTCCGGATGCGCTCGGCCGACCAGCCCTCGGCGCAGCATGCCCGGCCAGCGCGGTAGCTCCAGGATGGTGGGCAGGTCGGGGGGCGGGGAGATGGCGCCGTCGTAGTCGGTGCCGATGGCCGGCACGTCTTCGCCCGCGATGTTCACGATGCGCTCGAGATGATCGACCACGGTCTCCACCGTGGCGCCGCGCTTGGCGAGGAAGGCGTTCGAACATGACGCCCACGCACCCGCCGGTGTCGGTCCACGGCGCGCAGCTGCTCGTCGGTGATGTTGCGCCAGTGCTCGTACACGCCCGCGATGCCGGTGTGCGTGACCACCAGGCTGCGGTCTTGTCGTGCACGGCCACCGCGTCGAAGAAGCCGCGCCGGCTGATGCGCGAGGTCCAGGCAGATCTTCTTCGCGTTCAGGACCTCGATGTACTCACGGCCCCGGTTGGTGAGCCCGTCGTTGCCCCCGAGGCGCGCCGCTGGCGAGCTGGTGGTCCCCAGGCTCGAGTTGGACAAGTGCACCAGCGTGATGCGCAGCACGTGCTGCGGGTCCAGCTTGGCGAAGTCGGTGAGGTCGTAGTCGAGGCAGTTGCCGCCCTGCACGCCGAGGGAACACGCCGTGTTTCCGGCCGCGCGCGCCTGCGCGGTACTGCGCCGTGGTCCGCACGATGCGGAAGACGTCGGGGTACTTCGCGAACTCGCCCTCGAAGCGCCGCAGGTTCTTGAAGAACAGGTTCCGGCGCACCTTGGCCGGCAAGAACGGGTTGGTGGTGATCAGCCACACGCCGCCCGTGAGCCCCGCCTCCATGGCGCGTGGGAAGTCGCAGTGGCTGTAGAAGTGGCGACCCAGCAGACCCTCGCCGTGCTTCTTCCCGAGGTCGTAGCCGAAGATGCGTGTCCAGATGAACGTGTCGAGGTGCAGGTCGATCACGTCGCTCTTCGCGTAGATCTCGACGGCCTCCTTGCTGATGGAGAGGCGCGCGGCCCAGGCGGCGAGGTCTTTTCGGGGATCGGTGAAGGCGAGCGTCGGCATGGGCGGAGGGTGGTCCGATACTGCCCTTGAAAACAAGCACAATTGGCACCCAGACTGCGGAGATAGAAGCCTCGCGCGCGACCGCCCCTTCGGGGCGGCGGGGGGGGCGAGGAGTCAGCCCTCGAGGGTCGCCCGTCGCCTGGTCGCCAACAGATCACGTCAACGCCTACGATGAGCGGATCGCGACGGTCAACGGCCGCGCTACTCGTCCGGCCCCAGCAGTCGCAGCCGCCCCGTGCTCCCGTCCAGCTCCACGCGGTCGCCCGTGCGGAACATGCTGGTCCCGTGCTGGGTGCCCACGATGCACGGCACGCCGTACTCGCGGGCCACCACGGCGCCGTGCGAGACCGCGCTGCCCACGTCGGTAGCGAGGCCGCCCAGCAGCCCGAAATAGGGCGTCCAGCCCACGTCGGTGATGGGGGCGATCAGGATCTCGCCGGCCTCCACCGCGCTCGCCTCCTCGAGCGTGCGAACCACGCGCGCTTTGCCGCGGGCGATGCCCACGCTGACGGGCTTGCCGATGACCACGCCGTCGCCGGCGTCGAACACGGGGCGCACGGGCTCGGGGCGGCCCACGAAGATCTCCTCGAAGATCAGGTCCATCTGGTAGGCGTAGGTCTTGCGGCGGGCCACCGCGAGCGAGGCGAGCTGCGTGTCACCGGCGAGGCACGCGGGCAGCTCCTCGTGCGTGAGGAAGAAGACGGCGTCCGCGTCGGGCAGGAGGCCCTCGGCGTGCATGGCGGTGCCGAGCGCGCGGTAGGCGTGCTTGAGGTGCTGGCCGGCCTTCACCAGGAGTGACTTGGTGGTCTCGCGCAGGCGCACGGCGTCATGAGCGCGCGCCACCAGCAGCTTCATGCCGCGCGTGAGCGGCTCGCTCGTGGTGTGCGCGCGCTTGCTTGGCTGCGCGCCGGCAGAGCGACCGCGCAGGGCGCTCTTCATGGAGCGCAGCAGCGGCACCGGGTCGTCGGCCCAGTCGCGCTGGTGCAGCTCCAGCTCGCGCACCGTGCGGTGCCCGTGCCGTGCGAGGTAGGCCTCGAACAGCTCGCGCGCGCGGCCCGCGTCGTGCTGCGCAGCCACGCCAGCGGGCCTCGGCTCGGCGTCGGTGAAGCGCGCGCTCGCGTCGGGGTGCTCGTCCGCGCGTCCACGATGCGGTCCACCCCTGGCGGCGATGTCGGCGCTCTCCACGTTGGTGGCGCCGCTGAGCAGCTCGGCCACGCGCGCGATGTCCTCGGCGGTGGGCGGCTCGTTCTTGGCGGTGACGCGCAGCAGGATGGGCGCCATGGCGCCGGCCGGTGACGAGCACGCCAGGTGGTGCGTGAAGATGTCCCACCACACGGGGAGCGCTGCGTCGATCTGCTGCCACGCGGCGCGCGCCGAGTTGGCGAAGCGCACGGCCTCGGCCACGGTGCCGAGCTCGTCCACCTGGGCGCGCATCTTGGGCACGCGCTTGCCGGCGCCCAGGATGAACGAGCCATAGCGCAGCAGGTTGCGGTACTGCACCAGCGGCCCGGCCGGCGGGGGCAGGGCGGCCTCGGCGTCGGGCACGCGCTGGCCGCAGATGGCCAGACACGCCTGCTCGGGCGTGGAGCCCGCTACCTGCGTGCTGATGCCCAGCACCTCGCTGAGGTTCAGGAACATGTGGCCGCTGAACACCGCCACGTAGCGGAACTCGGGCCACTCGCGCGAGCGCACCGCACTCATACGCACATGCGCTGCATGGACACGTCGATGCCGCGCGCGGTCAGCGAGCGCGTGAGCGGCGTGATGGCGCCCGGCATCATCTCGCCGATGTTGCACTTGGTGTAGAAGTCGTTGGGCCGCTGGATGATGTCGAGCGCGCGCGGGTCCGCCGCCAGGTGCGTGATGGGGCGCGCCTGAAGGAACACCACGCGGTTGTCGTGGTCCACGGCCCATTCGAGGTCGAGCGGCGCACCCACGGCGCGCTCCGCATCGCGCGCGTGCTTGGCCAGCTGCTGCAGCGTGGTGTCGGGCAGCACTGGTTCCGGGCCAGCCTGGTCGCGCTCCACGATGGTGTTCCGGGGGTCGAGCTTCAGGTGGTCGGGGGTCACCGCGCCGCTCACCAGCGCCTCGCCCAGGCCCCGCACCGCGTCGATCACCAGCCGGTCGCGCCGCCCGCTGACGGGGTCCACGGTGAACAGCACGCCCGCGGCGAAGGCGTCCACCATGCGCTGCACCACCACCGTCATGGTCACGTCGGTGTTGTCCGCGCGCGCCTCGCGGTAGGCCGCCGAGCGGGTGTTGCTGGCGCTCGCGAGGCACTCGGCAATCGCAGCACGCAGCGCGTCCGCGCCGACCACGTTCAGGATGGTCTCGTACTGCCCCGCGAAGGAGGCGTCCTCCGAGTCTTCGCCGAGGGCCGAGGAGCGCACGGCCACCGCGCCACCACCGAGCGCCTCGTAGTGGCGCAGCACCTCCGCGACGGTCGCGTCATCGAGGCCCGCGCCCCAGTGCCCACGCTCGCGCCCACCAGCGAACGCCGGCGAGTGAGCAGCCCGAATCGAGCAGCGGCGCCGCAGCCCCTCGGCCTTGGCCGCCGCCCACGGGCTGCCCCGCCGTGTCGGCGATGGCCAAGCAGAAGGGCGCGCTCACGCCTCGTCCTCGAAGACGACCGGCTGCAGGAAGCGGTTGACCTCCAGCCAGCCCAGGCACGCGGCGCCGCCGTCATCGGGCGTGAAGCGCACCAAGGCGCGCTCGTAGCGCGAGGGTTGTGGTGGCGAGAACGCGTGCGTGGCGTCTATCTCACACGCGGTCACGCACGTGATGCTGCCGGCCACCTCGGTGCCGTTCTCGTAGCGCGCGTGCACCCGGCCGCTGAAGGGCTGCTGCGCGTCGCTGAACGTCAGGTCGAAGCGCACCGTGTCGATGTCTGTGGTCCCGTCGGCGTGGCTCTGGTAGCCCACCATGATGGGCTCCTCATCGGGCCGCCGTCGCCGAACGCCACCGTCACCGCCTGCATCCGGAAGCTCGCCGTTGAGCACCAGGAAGCGCCACGTCATGTACGACATGCGCGGCCCCAGCTGTGGGTCGCGCTCGCCGCGCCCGTCCACCTCGAAGCGCTGGCGGTCCACGCTGGAAGTGCCCCGTGATGCGCGGTGGGCTGCTCGAAGCGCAGCGCGCTCAGCTCGTCGTGCGAGTGCCCGTCCACGCCGCGGTCCCCCACGCTGTGGCACGCGCCGATGCCGAACACGTCGAGGTCCACGCTGACCGGCAGCACGCGCCCCACGCCGGGCCCCGCGATCACGCGGCCGAAGGCGCGGGCCCGCACGCGGTTGTGCAGCAGCTCTTCTATGACCTCCCGCTCGAACGAGAGGCCCGCCAGGCGGTACGACCAGCGCTCCCAGTCGAAGCCCGAGAGCGGCAGCCGCGCCTCGTCCACGGCGATCCAGCGCGCCCCGTCGAACACGTAGAGCCAGAACCACACGCGCTCTTGCCCTGCATCACGCTTGATGCGCAGGACGCCGCGAGGCCGCCGTCGGGCGTGTACTCAGTCGTAGAAGAGCGACTCGTTCCACGGGATCGGCGGCATCGAAGGGGCGCGTGTCGTCGGCAGGGCGGATAACGAACTGGGTCAGCTCCGCAAGAGAAGGTGTCGAGGTCAGCGGGTCTCGCTGGGGGTCGAAGGCCCGTGTACAGAGGCACGTCTCAGCGGCCGCGAGATGTCGCCTGCACGCATTGCACCGACACCGTGGCGGGTTCCCATCCCCCCAGACGGGGGTTCCACGAGCAACTCTAGGAAAGTCGATGTCGCCCGACGGGGCTTTACGGCGACTCGAGCTCTTGGACCGTGTCGATCAGCCTCGCGGCTTTCGCGAGGCGGGCATGCACGTCGGTCATCGAGCGGCCCTTGCGTGTCCACGCCGCGAGCTCCTCGAAGAGCGTCGCGACCGCTTCGCGGAGCGGCGTTGCCGGGTACGCGGTGGCGCCGGCGGCCAGTGGCGGAGGAAGGACGGAGCATCGCGGCGGCTGACGACGACTCGCGCGTGAGCCGTCGGCGCGGTGGATGGCTGCGCGCGGGCCCACCATCGATGAGTGACCGCCCGCGTGCGGTAGCGATCCTTCGACCTGCGCGAGGAGGAGATCCGCGACGCGATCGTGCGTCGCCTGATCTCGACAGGCAGCTTCCCGGAAGGGGAGTTCTTCGTCGACCTCGGCCTTGACCCGCGCGAGTGCTTGACGGACGGTCCCTCGAAGGTCGAGCCGTGGTTCGCCAGTCGCTTGCGGAACATCCCGGCCACGAGCCGCGCGACCCAGCCGACCCGTCTGACGCCGAGCACGCCTTGCAGACCCGCCGAGAGACCTTGGTGATAGGTGGTGACGAAGCACCTCGAGCACGCCGTCGCGGGCGTCCTTCGGCGAGGAGATGATGGGTTTCGCGAGCCCTCCGGCGAAGGCGCCTTCGACATAGGCGCATGGAGGCTGGATTTGACGGCGAGTGACATGGGGGCTCCTTCAATCTCTGCGAGCGCCGCGAGCGACGAGCACGACGTCGAGGTCACGTTCGGTCAGGCGGCGTGCGCGCGAGAGCGCCAGGTTAACCTGCCTTGACGGCGCGTCGAGCGTCACGGGGAGCCCGGCGGGGTCGCGGGCCATGAGCCTCATGGACCAACGCATCGACG
>JADJJE010000060.1 GCA_016706685.1 Sandaracinaceae bacterium
TGCACGAAGACGCTCGTCCCGGCGCGTCGCATGGCTGCTCAGCCACGGCCTCGGTGGTGGCGCGCGATTGGCAGAAGAACGGAAGGCTCTTCTGTGGCCGCGGGCGCACGCGCCACCTCCTGCGCCAGGCGAGGCGAGGTCCGGCCGGTGCACCACGAGCAGCTCGCGCTTGCCCGGCACCTTGGGGGGATCCACGACCCGCCCTTCCCGCTCGGACGTGCCCTTCAGCCACGCCAGGATGGGCGTCTGGGTTACCGGTCGCCGCTCAGCCCACGCGCTGCACGTCGTGGCGGCTGAGGCGGCGATGCGTCCCAGCACAGACTGAAGGTGCGCACCGCGGTCTTGGCCCGCGAGGGCGTGGATCTCGTCGATGATCACCACCCGCAGATCGGCGAACAGCGCTCGGGCGTTCACCTTGGGCGAGATGAGCATCACCTCCAGGCTCTCCGGCGTCGTCATCAGCAGGTCCGCCGGATCCTTCAAAAAAACCCGCCGCTCGTGGCTCGTGACGTCCCCATGCCACACAAACCGCCGCAGCCCCACCATCTCCGTGGCGGTGCCCAGACGCTCGGCCTGGTTGTTGAGCAGGGCCTTGATCGGCGCGACATAGAGCGCCCCCACGCCCTCGTTGGGCCAGCTCAGAAGGCCCGAGAGCGCCGGGAAGAGCGCGGCCTCGGTCTTGCCCCCCGCCGTGGGGGCCAACACCAGGGCGTTCTGGCCGTTGAGGATCACCTCAGAGGCGAGCTCTTGCACCTCACGCAAGGCCGAGAAGCCCAGCCGAGACACGATGGCGTGCTGTAGCCGCGGGTGAAACCGCGAGAAGACGCTCACCACGCCTCTCCGCCGCCGCTGTCCTCGTCTCGCTGGCCGAGCGGCGCGCCGGTCACCACGTGGGCCTCTTCAGGGGAGAGCGCCGCGGGCAGATGAAAACGGTAGGCCGCCGCCGGGTCGTAGCCCTCGTGCTCCTGCACCGAGTCAAACACGGTCACCAGCTCCCGCAGAAACTGCCGGGGCACCACGCCCACGTCGCCCTTAAAGCCCGTGGTCACCTCGGCCACGAGGCGCTCCAAGAAGCTGTCGTTCACCCGCTCCCCCAGGCGCGCCCGGTCGGGGCAGGGGTAGAGCCCCCGAAGCTTCTTGGCGACCGCCAACAGCCGCGCCGCGTCAAAGGGCGTGAGGCTGAGCTGGGGCTGGCGGAAAGGGGTCACAAAGGCCGGGGGGGGGGGGGGGGGGGGGCCCCCGCCTGATCAGCCGCAGTCGGTCATACAGCGGCGGCAGCGCCGCCACGCCCCGCTTGCCGTCAAACAGCTCGGGGGTGCCGGTGAACAGCCACAACAAGCCGGGCAGGTTGGGCGCGTGATCGACGATCTGCCGCAGGCCGTTGAGGGACTTCTTGCGGGTGTCCTCGCGCATCCGGAGGATCGTCTCCACCTCATCAATCACGATCACCAGGCCCTTGTAGCGGGCGAGCTTCACGACAGCGAGCAGCCCCCGCAGGTACGAGAGCGCGTCCTCGCTGCCGATCTCCCCCTTCACCCCGGCGAGGCGCTTGGGCGCGGCGCCGACGTTCTGTGAGCCCGCCAGCCAGCTCAACAGCGCCGCGGCGTCGGAGAGCTCACCCTTGGCCTTGAGCGCGAAGATCGTGCGGATCACCCGCACCATGTCCGCCGGGGCCGCGCCGCCGGTCATGGCGTTGAGGTCTTGCTCAAGGCGCTCGTTCACCAGGGCGTCAAAGCTTGGGGCGTCGGGGTCGGCGCCGCCGTCAATGAGCGCGCTCTCGGTCCAGCCCATCCAGCGGTCGAGGAGATCCCCCAAGGCCCCCCGGGGGCAGCTCGACGTGGCCAGCTCCCCCACCACCTTGCGGTACAGCTCATCAAAGCGGTGAAAGTGCAGGTCGTTGTCGGAGACCACGACAAAGCTGGTGACAAACTCACGGTCCCGGGCGTCCTGGGCGGTGAGCTGGGCCATAAACGTCTTGCCGCAGCCATAGCCGCCGCGCAGGAACTTCACCGCGCCCTCGTTTGACGCGGCCAGGGCGAGCTGCCGGTCGAGCTCCGCCCGGGCCTTCTCGACCCCGACGGCGAAGGCCATGAGCCCCCGCTCGGGCACGGTGCCTGAGCGCAGGCGCTCAAAGATGTGGTTCAGGTCTTTGATGCTGAGCCCGGTCATCCGTTTCCTGCCCGCGCGTGGAGCGCTGTCCCGCTTCACCGTGGTGATGGGTCGCACGAAGGGTGCTCTTCACGTGGGCGTCGGAGGCGCCCTGGGTAAAGGGCATCGCGAACTGCCGCGCGCCGCCCAAGAGCTGTGGACGTCGGCCTCGGTGAGCGTGCCGTGCGCCGAGGTGCTGACAGCGCTGCCGCAGGCGCCGCCCTCGAAGTCGTCGAGCCACCCCTGCACTGGCGTCTCCGCGGTGGTGCGGGCGTCGTGACCGGCGCCTCGACCTTGGTCTCGCCGCTCCGGGGTGCCTTCGGCGGCGGCGGTCGCTGGTCGGCGGCCGGGTGCCCACCCGGAGGAAGCGGTCGGGCAGAACGCAGGCCACGACGTCCGCCACGGCGCCCAGGTGGTGGAGCTCCGCCGCCCACGCGTACTGCTGGGCCCCGTGACAGCCGGAAGAACTCAGCTCGAGGCGCCAACGCCCCCGCTGGGCGCGCGAACGCGCCACCCGCAATACGCGCCTTTCCACGTCCTGGCACAGCTCCGCCTGCACGTCGTCGGCGTCGCCACCCGCAGCGAGGTCGACCTCCTTCGGCCCTGCCGAAGTCGAGCGCGTGCTGCGCTCCCACGAGCCACCTTCACCTCGATGCAGAACATGCCGGCCACGTCCTCGAGCTGCTTGGCCGTCACGCCATACTGGAGGGTGGTGCCTCCGCGGGGCGCGGACCTGTGCACCACGGTCAACACGGGGATGACGCGCTCCTGCAGGCTGTTTCCGCCGTGCACGAAGCTCATGTTGACGGTTGCCCCTTGTCGAACGGAGCCGTGGTCTTTCGGGAACATCACGTGCCCGCTGACGCAGTCGCAGCCCAGGTCGGCGAGGCGCAACGCTGACCTCCCCGCGGTCCGCCGCGACGCTCGAGAACACGTGGCGGCGCTTCGGGCCCGTCTGCCGGCCGTGCGGCTGCGCCGCGCGCGCGCTGTCGTCCAACAAAAGAAAGCCGTGATCCGCGGTGAACACGAAGCGGCTCACCCCGGCCTCGTGCAGCCGTCGCCACGCCGCGCGCAGCTGGCGCATGACCGTGTCGAACACGGTCGGCCCCACGCCCTTTTCGCCGGCCTTGTCGATCTCCTGGCTGTGCACCACCACCAGGCTGGCCCGGGACGACGGTGCTGCAGCGACGCGCTCTTGTGGGCCAGTACCTGGACGCTGGGGTCAGCCATGGACATCGCCGCCGCCGACGCCGCCATGCATGGCGCTTGCGCGTCTCGGGACCCGTCTCACCCGAAACTCACCAGCCTGAAATCCAGCGAATCCTGAGCTGCCCGTCGCGCTACGCGCTGGAGGCGCCCGTTGTGCGCCACCGGCGCCAGCACGTTCATGCCCACCTCGGTCGCGAGGGCAGCTCTGAGAGGCGCCCCTGGCGCAGGACCGTGGGGGCGCGGTGCCCTCGAGCTCGCGGAACAGCTCGACGCCCATCTCAAACCGCAGCGCGTCCACCAAAAAGTACGCGGTGGGCCCCGGTCTCACGGGTCATGGGCGCACCACATCTCCGAACACGTGGCGCTGCTGGTAGGCCCCGGCCGGGCAAGAAGCCCTGGGCCCGGGCTTGCACAGCCCGTTGAAGTCCACCGCCCACGGGTTGGCCCAGCGCGCCAGGTCACCCTCAGCTGGTCGAGGCACGCGCGCAGCGTCTCGAACTCGGGGACCTGCGGGGCACGGTCACGCGCTGCTGCTCGAGGTGCCGGTGCGGCGCGTCCACCGCGGCACCGTGCTGCACATAGACGTCGGACCGCCGTCTCGAGGCTCGTGAGCGCGCCACCGGCCGCCGCCCCGCCTTCGCGGTCGGCCGTGGGCGCCGCCGCCACGATGGCTGCACCAGGTCGCGGCCGCGCGTACTAGTTGCCAGGCGGACCGGCGCGAGGGGTCTGCCTGAAGCCAGAACGACGCAAAGCCGGGCTTCGGGTCGACCCGGAGCTCGGCCCACTCGAGCGTCGGCGCCCACGCGCCATCCCCGAGCGCTACGAGCGCTGCCTTCAGCACCTTGTCTTCCTCGAAGCGGAAGGTGTCTACCTTCCCGAGGTCCTCGGCCTTCGCGGCGCCCACCTCGTCGCTCAGCAGCGCCTCGGTCTCGTCGGCCGTGCGCTGGTAGAACGTGGCGTGGCGTGCGCGCAGGTGCTGCGCGAGCGCTCGGCAGGTGTCTATCACCGGGCGTGGCAGCGCGGCCGCGTCTCCTAGGAGCGAGCTCACCGGTGCCCGGCGCAGGTCGTCCACGTACTCGACGCACAGCGCCCAGCTCGCGACCGCAAAGGCCACGTCGGGGGCGCTCACGTTGGCGGTCGGCAAGGTGGTGGCGCGCCAGGCGGCAGGCAGCCCCGTCCACGCGGCCAGGCGCTCCAGCAGCACCGCTTGGTCCGCTGCGTCCGCTACGCGCCCGGCGAAGAAGCCGGCGGAGAGGAGGTCGTCCAGTAGGGCGCTGGGCTCCATGGCGTCGAGCTGCGCCCCGATGCCCCCTTCCACCCGGCTCAGCTGCGCGCTCAGCCAGGCGTCGGCGCCGGCCAAGGCTGAGGCCCGGCTGCTCCACGAAGGCCGCAATCTGGTCGGGGTGCACCCGTCCTGCGGCAGCCTCGGTCACCAGCGTCTTCAGCCCCTTGCGAAAGCGCACGCCCGCCGCGAACAGCTCGTAGAGCGGCGTCTGCCGCACGCTGTCCTCGTTGAAGCCCGGGAGGTGCAGCACCATCTGCGTCTTGTCCGCGCCGCCGGCCACCCCCTCGAGCGCCAGCATCAAAGCCAGGTGGCTGCCTCGAAAGGCCCGCACCTCGTAGCTCAGCTCACCCGCCGCGCGGGCGGCCACCAGGCCGTCCACGAAGGCCGTGTAGTGGTCGTCGAGGTCGAGCCACACCACCACGCCTGGCGCTGCACCCGTCGCACCTCGGCCTCCAGCTTGGTGGACACGGGGCCCAACGTCGCAGCGCTCATCTGGAGTCGCTCGCCTCTGCGGCGAAGATGGTGAGCAGCAGTTCGCTCTGGTCGATGACCTGATACGTCGGGCGCTTGCCTGACAGTCGCTCGCTCTCACGGAGGATGACCGGCACGCCCTCGCCCTCGCCGGTCCATGATGTGCTGGCGGTGTGACGTCAGCGCTGTCTTCCACCGGGCAACGCGCGACGGAGGCTGGGGATCGCTTCGTTCCGCGCGGCCTGGCGCATGGCGAGGCTCTCGGTGGTCATGGTGTTGGGGGAGCATTCCGGGGGAGTAGATCTCGAGCCGGTCGTCGAAGAGCCGCAGCCGAACCTTGCGCCCGGCATCAGGTGGTCTCGGTGAGCCCAGCGTTGGTGACGGCTTCGAACACCGCCCGCATCGAGTATTGCGGCACGCGTCCTCTCGGCCACCGCCTTCGTGCTTGAACGCGGCGACCGTGTTCTTGCGCACGAACGCGCAAGCTTCGACGATCTGCCTGTCGAGTTGGGCCCTTGATGTCGCGCGCATCGCGTTGGTAGATGGATGCGCCCTCGGGCACCACGGTACTGCCCTGGTAAGCTACGGCCTGGATGAACGCCCCGGGAGGAACCGTGCGCCTTCTCGCGCCCAGCAGCAGCCCGGCCACTTGGTCGGATGCCAGCCGCCCCTCGTCTCTCCTGCACGGCCATCGCGAGCTTGTGCGGCAGGACTTCATCGGAGTCCGAGGTGTGCTCGGGTGCGAAACGCCCGCCAGAGGGGTTCGCCGAGATCGCCCAGCGTGGCGTAGAGCACAGGCGTCTCGTCGAAGCGGATCACGCGACTGGCTCCGCTGCTGAAAAAGCCGCGCCAGGTGATCGGGGGGATGGGACGCTTGGAGGAGCCCACGCGGTGGCAGACCCGCCGGGGCTCTGGTGGACGAAGAGGCTCCGCAGCACCTCGACGCGCACGATGGCCCCGCTCGACTCCGGCGGGATCCGGCAGAGATCATGCGCTCCATGATGGGCACGAGCGGGGGCTTGATGGACTGCTACACGCCTCGCGGAGCACGCGCTCCACGTCATCGAGGCGCTCGAGGGGATCCCTACGACCTCGCGTCGCGTGTCCTCGACGCCTAGGAGCAGGACACCGCCCATGCCGTTCGCGAACGCAGCCAGCTCATCAGCCACGCGCGTCCTGGGTGGGACCGCGCACCTTGCCGCCAGCAAAGCGAACCTCTTTGAGGCTCGAGGAAGGAGTCTTCCCCGAGGCGGATCTTCTCCAGCAGCTCGGTCCGGGTGGCAAGCATCAGCCCACACCGCCAAGGCGCTTCCATCGGCGCTCGAAACGCTTCTGCCCACCTCCATCACCTGGCAGACCTCTTCCGCACGCTCTCTTCTTGCAGGGCGCCGCTCTCTTGCACCCGGCACTGTCCGCCAGAAAGGTCGTGACGTGGACCAACCTCGGCGTCGCCGTTCGACCACGTTCGGGTTGTGGGTCACAATGATGAGCCGCCTCCGCAGCTTGTTCTCTCGAATCTGTCGCACGATGGGATCATGCCAGATCAGGTGGTTGTCGAGGTCGTCCTCCGGCTGGTCGAGCACCATTGGCTCGTCTCCGAACGCGAGTAAGAACGCA